>DASWSY010000301.1:0-6254 GCA_036402415.1 Rhizobacter sp.
TTTCCTGCACAGGGCTTCTGGCCGTGGCCCAGGGTCCCGGCAACGGCGCTGGCGGCGGTGCGCCCCACCCCAATGCCAGCACCGCACCCTGCGTGGAGCCGGTGCCGCCTCCGGCCTCGGGCGTGGCGCCGGTGCTGCCGCCGCCGCGCCTGCAGCAGCTTCAATACAAGTGCCTGCGGCTCAATGGCGGCCAGCGCGTGCTGGTCGGCGTTGCGGGCGACGCGAAGGCGCCGCCGGTCCTGCTGGTGCACGGCCTCGGCAACAACGCCCACCGCGACTGGGCCCCGGTGATCCGCCCGCTGGCCGCGCAGTTCCACGTGATCGCCGTCGACCTGCCGGGCTTCGGCGCCTCGCCGGGCGGCAGCGAGGGTTATTCCTTCGTCGCGCTCGGGCGCGTGCTGTCGCAGGTGCTGGAGCAACTTGCCCCGGGCCAGAAGGCGCACGTGGTGGGCCACTCGCTGGGCGGGGCGGTGAGCCTCTTCTTTGCGCACGCGTACGGCGAGCGGGTCGAGCGGCTGGTGCTGGTCGACGCGGCCGGCATCCTGCTCAAGATGGTCTACGTGCAGCACATGGCCGCGCTGCGCACGCCGCAGGTGGGCATCGCGCCGGTCGACCGCATCCTGCGCGGCGTGAGCGAGCGGCTCGGCGGCATCCGCCGCGGCGTGTTCGCCAACCTCGACGACCGTTTCGACTTCAGCCGCTGGCTCGCCCAGAACCCGGCGGTGCGCTACGCGCTGCTCGGCCGCTACACGCAGATCGACGCCGGCCTCGGCCTCGTGGAGCACGACTTCACCCGCGCCATCCGCGAGACCACCGCGCCCACCACCGTGATCTGGGGTGGCGACGACGCCATCGCACCGCTGCGCACCGGCAGGCTGCTGGCCGTGCGCCTGCCCGACGCGCGGCTCAAGGTCATGGAAGGCGTGGGCCACACGCCCATGCTGGAGAGCCCCGACGCCTTCCGAGCCTTGCTGATCGAGGCCCTCGCCATGCCACTCGTGCCGCGCGCCGCCACCAGGCTGCCCGAGGTGTCGCAGGGCGACGTGGTCTGTTCGGCCGATGCCAACAGGGTCTACACCGGCCGCTTCGACAGCCTCACGCTCGACAACTGCCTCGGCGTGCGCGTGCACAACGCGCAGATCCGGCGGCTGGTGGTGCGCGCCTCCACGGTCAGCGTCGACGACAGCGTGGTCGAGGCCGACGACGTGGCCCTCGCGGCCAGCGACAGCGAAGTGACCGCCACCAACCTGCGCCTGAGCGGCCGCGTGGCGGTGCGCGCCGACAACAGCCGCGTCGACCTCGCCGGCGCGAGCCTCGTGGCGCGCGAGGTCGCGGTGGAGGCGCCGCTGCCGAGCCGCGTGTACTTCTCGGTGAGCGACATGCGCGGGCGCGAACACAGCGGCGACGTGCACACCGTCTGGTCGGCCACGTCACCCGGCGCACGCTGAGCCACGGCAGGCCATCCCTGGCGCTTGGGGGTTAGGGCGCGAAGTTGTCACCAAGTACTCCCAGCGCCGCACCGTTCACACACCTCGCAACAACTGATGGCGTGCACCCCCTAGGTGCAGGTGCCGTGCCTTTGAGATGCTCACCCTGGGAGCCCGACAGAGCGACATGCCGCGGGTTGAACAGGGAACACTCATGTACAGGGAAGACTTCTCTCCGGCAACGCCGTTGCCGGTGTCGCGTGCGCCTGAGTTGGGCAGGGTCACGTCGGCGGCGCAAGGCCAGGGCTTGCCGTTCAAGGTGAAGCTCGTGTGCGACGAAGCGCAGTTGCTTCGCGTGCAGGCCTTGCGGCAGGCGGCCTACGGTCGCCACCTGCCGGAGCAGGCCGAAGCCTTCGGGCAGGCCGACGCACAAGACCGCACGCCGGGCACCGTGATCTTCTATGCCGAAGACAAGGCGAGCGGCGCGCTCGTCGGCTCGGTGCGCATCCAGAGCAACCGGTACGCGCCGCTGCAGATCGAGGGCAGCATCGAGCTGCCCGTGGCCCAGCAGGGGCGCATGCTGGCCGAGATCACCCGGCTGTGCGTGCTGCCCGGCTACGAGCCCAAGGTGCGGGTGGCGCTCCTGAAGGCCGTGCACCTCTACTGCATCGCCATGCAGATCGGCGGCGTGGTGGCCGGCTCGCGCCGTTCACTGCTGCGCACCTACCTGTGCCTGGGCTTCGCCGATCTCTACGGCGACGAACGCCTGTGCCCGCTCAGGCATGCCGGCGGCCTGCCGCACCGCGTGCTCTTCCGCGACACGCTCGCGGCCGACTCGCAGTTGCGCGCCAGCCGCCCGCAGGACTACGACTTCGTGTTCCGCGAGTTCCACCCCGACATCGAGGTGTTCGATTCGCTCGCAGCGGCGGTCGGGTTCGGGCTCCAGGGCGGCGCGGCGACGGGCCTGCGGCACTGAGCCGGCGCGAGCCGCCTCAGGTCTGCGCGGCCAGGTTCGCGTCGAGATTCGCGTCGAGGTAGGGCGCGAGGATGGCGCGCAACTGCTCGACGTCGAAGGGCTTGGCGAGGTAGTCGTCCATGCCGGCCGCGCGGCACTGCTCGCGGTCTTCGGGGAAGACGTTGGCGGTGAGCGCGATCACCGGCAGGCGCGGCAGGCCGTGCTCGGCCTCGTGCGCGCGGATGCGCCGTGCGGCCTCGAAGCCGTCCATCTCGGGCATCTGGCAATCGAGCAGCACGAGGTCGGGGCGCGGCGAGCCGGTCTGGCACACACGCTCCACCACGCCCATGCCGTTGGCCACGCGGTCGACGGCCAGGCCCAGGCGCACGAGCGACGATTCGGCCACGATCGCATTCACCTCGTTGTCTTCGGCCAGCAGCACCCGGCCGCTCAGGCGCGCCGCCTGCGGCACGTGGCCGGCGGGCTGCGCGGCCGGGCTCTGCTGCGGCGCAGGGGGCAGCTCGATGGGCAGGAAGACCTCGAAGGTCGACCCCTGGTCCACGGTGCTGCGGCAGGTGATGCGGCCGCCCATGGCCTCGCACAGCGAGCGCGTGATCGAGAGCCCGAGGCCCGTGCCGCCGAAGCGCCGGGTGTTGGAGCTGTCGACCTGCACGAAGGGCTCGAAGATGCTGTCGAGCGCCGAGGGCGCGATGCCCACGCCCGTGTCTTCGACGCAGATGCGCAACTGCCGGCCGCCCTCGGTCGCGGCGGCGTGCACGCGGATCGATCCCTTCTCGGTGAACTTCACGGAGTTGCCGATCAGGTTGAGCAGGATCTGGCGCAGGCGGAACGGGTCGGCCATGGCCACGCAGGGCCGCGGCAGGTCGACCGTGCTGTGGATGGGCAGGCCCTTCTCGGCGGCGCCCGGCTTGCACATGGCCACGCTGTCGTCGACGATCTGCGCCAGGTCCACCGCCTGCGGGTGCAGCTTCACGCCCTGCACGCCGAAGCGCGAGTATTCGAGGATGTTGTTGATGAGCCCGAGCAGGTGCTCGCCGCAGCGGCGGATCACGCCCAGCCCCTCGCGCGGGCTCGCACCCGAGGGCCCCGAGAGCAGCATGTTCGACACCCCGAGGATGCCGTGCAGCGGCGTGCGCAACTCGTGGCTCATGTTGGCGACGAACTCGTTCTTCGCCTGGTTCTCCAGGCGCGCGAGCTCGAGCGCCGAGCTGAGCTGGGCGGTGAGCTGCTCGTTGGTGTAGCGAAGCGTCAGCATCTCCACCACCTGGCGCTCGGAGCGGCGGGTGGACACGAGCAGCAGCGAATAGAAGGTGAGGATGGCGAAGGCGCCGTAGAGGCCGAGCGCATCGCCGCGCGCGGCCATCATCGCCACGCCCGGCAACTGCATCGGCGCGGTGTACGCCACGCACGAGGGCCAGTCCGCGTGCAGCACGAAGGCTGCGATGGTGCTCACGCCGGCCAGCGTGGCCACCACCAGCGTGAGCGTGGAGTGGTCGTCGACCCCGGCGAACATGAGGCTCGCCAGCCCCCAGGCGGCACCGTCGATGAAGAGCATGGCGCGGCCCCAGTGCAGCCAGCGCAGCGAGTCGTCCCGGCGCCTGCGGAAGAAGATCCCGTGGAGGATGCGCGGCACCACCACCGCGATCTTGATCGCGAGCCACAGGTAGACCGTCTCGCGGCCGATGATGTCCTGCAGGTAGAGCGCAAGGGCCACCGCGAAGCCGGTGGCGGCGAACACCGCCACCGAGGTCTGGTCGAAGACCATCCCCATCTGCGCGGCCAGCACCCGCCTGCGGATGCCGGCCGTCGGATCGGTCGTGGGGGCGGCGGCTGCCATTTGGCGAGCAATGTACTGCGTCGCGGTGCGGCCGGCGATTCAGGTCATGAGGAGCACGGCGGCGATCGCCACCGCCCCCGGCAGCGCCTGCACGAAGAGGATCTTGCGGCTGGCCGTCATCGCGCCATAGACGCCCGCGACCACCACGCATCCCAGGAAGAAGAGCGCGATCGGCCGGCCCGCGGCGCCCAGGCCCAGCCAGGCGCTCCACAGCAGGCCGGCGGCGAGGAAACCATTGTACAGGCCCTGGTTCGCGGCCAGCACCTTCGAGGCGGCGGCGAACTCGGCGGTGTTGCCGAACACCTTGCGGCCGGTGGGCTTGTCCCACAGGAACATCTCCAGCACCAGGAAGTACAGGTGCAGCAGGGCGACGAGAACGACGAGCGAGACGGCGACGAGCATGAGGCGCTCCTTGCAGTTGCCTGCGTAGGTGTCTGGGTAGGTCCGGCGGAACGCCGGCGAGGGCGCTCCCGGCTGGGCAGTGTACGGACCGGCACGTGCCGTCCGCCGCCGCCGCCGGCTCCGTTCCTCCCCCACCCTCGACGCGGCTACGTGGCCTGCGTCTGGCCGCCTTCCGGCGCATCGCCTCCGGGGACTGACAGGGGGCCGCGGCCGGGGTGCCCCAGGGGCCGCTCGCCGAGCAGCCGCACCTGCGCCGACCGCGGGCCCAAGGCTTCGAGGCGCAACCAGCCGGCGCGAGGGAGGGCCTGTGCGCTGCCGGCCGACACGGTGACGGTCATGCTCAAGCCGAGTGAAAACCAGCCCTCCGGTGGCAAGGTGATCGCCACGCCGCCGCGTTCCACCAGCACGTGCGTGTCGCGTTCCATCCACACCGATTGCGGCTGGCCCGGCTGCAGCCGGAGCGTGTGGGCTTCGTGGTCGTGCACGCGAGGCTCCTTCAAGCTTGCCCGTTACGGCCGTGGCGCATGAAGCCGGGCCGCGCGCTCAGGCGTTCGTAGTACGCGGCCAGCGCCGGCAGCGCGGGCCTTTCGACGGGCAGCGAATGCCACCGGTGCGTCGACAGTCCCAGCACCACGTCGGCCAGCGTGAAGGTCTCGCCGGCCACGTAGGCCCCGGTGCGCGCGACCTGCGCATCGAGCATCGCCATGTGGCGGTGGAATTCGCGCACGCTGGCCTCGATGGCCTTGCGGTCTGCGTGCAGCGGGCTCTGACGCACCAGGCCCATGAAGGCGTAGCGCCAGCTGTTGTTGAGCTCGGTGGCCTGCCAGTCCATCCACTGCTCCACGCGCGCGCGGCCGGTGGCGTCGGCCGGCAGCAGGTCGGTTCGGCCCGTCTTCTGGGCGAGGTAGCGGCAGATGGTGTTCGACTCCCACAGCACGAGGTCGCCGTCGCGGATCACCGGCACCATCGCGTTCGGGTTGAGCGCGGTGAACTCGGGCACCTGGGTGTCGCGAAAGCCGCTGCCCCACTGTTCCTGCTCGAAGGGCAGGTCGAGCTCGACGCAGGTCCAGAGCACCTTGCGGACGTTGATCGACGACGATTTCCCGAGCACTCGGAGCATGGCTGCCTCTGATAGATGTGATGGCCCAAAGCGTAGGGATCGTGCGGCGTGCCGAACAGGCACAGCCGATGGCGATGTGTTCCGCATCAGAGGCGATTCGCCAGGCCTGTTACGGCGCAGTAAGCTGGCATCTGTTCCGGTCAGCCCGCGCCTGCGGCCCCCATCATGGACACCGTGGAACCGAACCTTTCATCCGAGCCCCTGTATCAGCGCGTCGCGCACCACTACCGCGGCGCCATCCGCGCCGGCACGCTCGCGCCCGGCGCCCGCATGCCCTCGGTGCGCTCGATGACGCGGTTGCACCAGGTGAGCCTCTCGACCGCCTTGCAGGCCTGCCGCCACCTCGAAGACGAGGGCCTGCTCGAAGCGCGGCCGCGCTCGGGTTATTTCGTGCGGCTGGCCCGGCGCCTGGCGATGCCGCCCGCGCGCGAGCCCGACACGGCCGAGGCGGTGGATGCTGCCCGCTACGTCGGCATCCACGACCGCGTGTCG
>DASWSY010000302.1:0-8974 GCA_036402415.1 Rhizobacter sp.
TTCCAGCCAGGCCTGCTGCACCGGGTGCAGCAGGTCGCCGCGCGCCAGGCCTTCGATGGTGGTGAGCTCTCGCCCGTCGGCTGCGCTGCACGGCGTGATGCACGAGCGCACGGCCTGGCCGTCGAGGTGCACGGTGCAGGCGCCACACACGCCCTGGCCGCAGCCGTAGCGGGTGCCGGTCAGGCCGCGCTCCTCGCGTAGCCACCAGAGGAGGGGTGTCTGCGCCTGCTCTTCGTCCAGGGCCTGGGTCTGTCGGTTGAGTTTCACTTGCATGTGTCGACCTTAGGAGGTGGCCTGGGGTTTGTCGTTATCCGTGGTTAAGAGGGCGCTGCGCTACCGTGCGGGGCATGCACACCCTCGCAGCCCAGCCCCTGCTCGAATACCTGGCCGGTGGTCCCTTGCCCGAATGGGCCACCTTTGCCAGCGAGGTGCAGCCGCGCACGCTCGCGCCCGGCGAAGCCCTCTTCGAGAGCGACGTGCCCTGGCCCTGGCTGTGCATCGTGCGAAGCGGCCTCTTCAAGCTCGCCTACCTGCGAGAAGACGGCGGCGAACGCATCAAGTCCTTCATCCCCGAAGGCGGCTTCTTCGCCAGCCTGGCGGCGCTCGCGCCCGGCGGGCGCACGAGCTTCACCGCGGTGGCGCTGGAGACCTGCGTGGTGGAACCGCTGAGCTACCCGCGCATCCTGGCGCTCGGCGAGCGGCACCTCGCGTGGCAGAAGGCGCTGCGCGCCGGCATCGAGCACTACGGCCAGCGCAAGGAAAAGCGGGAGCGCGAGCTGCTGATGCTGAGCCCGGAGCAGCGCTACCGGCTGTTCCTGCAGGAGTCGCCCTCGCTCGTGAAGCGCATCGCGCAGCAGGACATCGCGCTCTACCTCGGCATCACGCCGGTGGCGCTGTCACGCATCCGCGGGCGCATGGCGCGCGGCGCTCAGACCGGCGCGTAGAGCTCGGCGAAATCGATGCTGGAGCGGCGGCCCACGTCGCCGGCGTGGGCGTCGAGCCAGCGCTGCGCACGGGCGCGCCCGAGGTCGCGCAGGGTTTCAAGGAAAGGCAGGTGCGCGATCAGCCGCGTTTCGCCGGCCAGGTCGCCCAGTTCGTCGTGGGCATCGATCAGGTGCAGGTGCAGCCGGCGCAGGCGCCGCTCCAGGCCCCCGATGAAGGGCCAGCGCGATTGGCGCGCTTCGGCGCAGGCTTCGGCCAGCGTGCGGGCTTCGCGCAGGAAGGTCGCGTTGAACGCGAACTCGAGCGCACGCGCCTGGATCTCGTCGGCGCTGACCGGTGTGCGCGTGTAGTGCAGCGGGGTCAGCGAGACGATCACGAGATCGTCGATGCGGCTGCGCACCAGCGGGAAGAGCGCGGGGTTGGCGCTGTAGCCGCCGTCCCAGTAGGGCTCGCCGTCGATCATCACCGCGTGGTGCAGGGTGGGCAGGCAGGCCGAGGCGAGCGCGGCGTCCACGCTCAGCTCGCGCTCGTCGAAGAGCCGCAGCCGCCCGGTGTTGGCATGCGTGGCGGCGATGTGCAGCGCGATCGGGCTGGCCGCACGCAGGCCCTCGAAGTCGATCTGCTCCTGCAGCACCTCGCGCAAGGGGTTGGTGCCCAGTGGGTTGAACTGGTAGGGCGAGAGCAGGCGCGTCCAGCGCACCAGTGCACGCGCGGCGACGTTCAGCCCGGGCTTGGCGGCGTCGCCCGAGGTCAGCAGGTCGAAGGGCACGCGGGTGCCGATGGCCGTCCAGAAGCGGCTCAGCGCATCGCGCGCGCCGTCGGCGCCGCCGCGCCGCCAGCCGTCGGCCAGCGCGATCGCGTTCATCGCACCGGCACTGGTACCGCTGATCGCGGTGATGTGGAAGTGCCCGGCTTCGAGCAGCCGGTCGAGCACGCCCCAGGTGAAGGCGCCATGCGCACCGCCGCCTTGCAGGGCGAGGCCGAGAGAAGGTTTGTGGAAGCGCGGCATCGAGGGCATTGAAGGGTGATGGCAGGAAGCATGCCGGGGGTGTTTTCCTAGAATGTGTCGATGACCGCCTCCCTGCCTCTTTTTTCGTCAGACGCGCCCGAAGCGGGCACCGTCGGCGAACCCGCCAGCCACGAGCCACAAGGGCTGCTGCGCGGCCTGAACCCCGAGCAGCTCGCGGCCGTCACGCTGCCGGCGAAACCCGCGCTGATCCTCGCCGGCGCGGGCTCGGGCAAGACACGGGTGCTCACCACCCGCATCGCGTGGCTGATCCAGACCGGCCAGCTTACGCCCGGCGGCGTGATGGCGGTGACCTTCACCAACAAGGCCGCGAAAGAAATGCTCACCCGCCTGGGCGCGATGCTCCCCGTGCCGGTGCGCGGCATGTGGGTCGGCACCTTCCACGGGCTGTGCAATCGTTTCCTGCGCGCGCACTGGAAGCTGGCGAACCTGCCGCAAGGTTTCCAGATCCTCGATTCGAGCGACCAGCTCTCGGCGGTGAAGCGCGTCATCAAGGCGATGAACCTGGATGAGGATCGCTTCGTGCCCAAGCAGGTCACCTGGTTCATCGCCGGCAGCAAGGAAGAAGGCCTGCGCCCGAAGGACGTGGACGTGCGCGACGAACAGAGCCGCGTGCTGGTGCAGGTCTACGAGGCCTATGAAGCGCAGTGCCAGCGCGAAGGCGTGGTCGACTTTGCCGAGCTGCTCTTGCGCACCTACGAGCTGATGCGCGACAACGCCGCCCTGCGCGAGCACTACCGCGCGCGCTTCCGCCACATCCTCGTCGACGAGTTCCAGGACACCAACCGCCTGCAGTACGCCTGGCTCAAGATGTTCGCCGGGCCGCAGACGGCGGTCTTCGCGGTGGGCGACGACGACCAGAGCATCTATGCCTTCCGCGGCGCGCAGGTGGGCAACATGCGCGCCTTCGAGCACGAGTTCGGCGTCGAGCAGGTCATCAAGCTGGAGCGTAACTACCGCTCGTACGGCAACATCCTCGACGCGGCCAACGAGCTGATCTCGCACAACAGCGACCGCCTGGGCAAGAACCTCAGCACCGAAGCCGGCCCGGGCGAGCCGGTGCGGGTGTTCGAGGCGACGAGCGATTTTTCCGAAGCGCAGTGGATGGTGGACGAAGCGCGCCAGCTCCACCGCGACGGCACCGACCGCAGCAACATTGCCGTGCTCTACCGCAGCAACGCGCAGAGCCGGGTGATCGAAAGCGCGCTCTTCAACGCCGGCGTGCCCTACAAGGTGTATGGCGGCCTGCGCTTCTTCGAGCGCGCCGAGGTCAAGCATGCGCTGTCGTACCTGCGCCTGCTCGAGAACGCGAACGACGACACGAGCTTCCTGCGGGTCGTCAACTTCCCCACCCGCGGCATCGGCGCGCGCACGCTCGAACAACTGCAGGACGTGGCGCGCCAGACCGGCCGCAGCCTCGCCCAGAGCGTGACCGCGGTGCCGGGCAAGGGCGGCAGCAACCTGCAGGCCTTCGTGGCGCTGATCGACGCGATGCGCGACGCGACCAAGGGCCTCAACCTGCGCCAGATCATCGAGCACGTGCTGCACGAGAGCGGCCTGATCGACTTCTACAAGACCGACAAGGAAGGCCAGGACCGCATCGAGAACCTGGAGGAACTGGTCAACGCGGCCGAGGCCTTCGTCACGCAGGAAGGTTTCGGCAAGGACGCGGTGGCGCTGCCCATCGACGAGCAGCGCGAGGCTGCCGCCGCCGAGATGGCGCCCGATGCCGAGACGGGCGAGATCATGTCGCCGCTCGCGGCCTTCCTGACGCACGCGTCGCTCGAAGCCGGCGACAACCAGGCGCAGGCCGGGCAGGACGCCATCCAGCTCATGACGGTGCACTCGGCCAAGGGGCTGGAGTTCGACGCCGTCTTCATCACCGGGCTGGAGGAGAGCCTCTTCCCGCACGAGAACAGCATGTCGGACGTGAAGAGCCTGGAGGAAGAGCGCCGGCTGATGTATGTGGCGATCACGCGCGCCCGCAAGCGCCTGTACCTGAGCTTCAGCCAGACCCGCATGCTGCACGGGCAGACGCGCTACAACATCAAGAGCCGCTTCTTCGACGAGTTGCCCGAGAGCGCGCTGCGCTGGATCACGCCGCGCAACCAGGGTTTCGGCTCGGGTTTCGCACGCGAATACCAGTCGGCCTGGGCCAAGGGTTCGGGCCTCGGCTCCATCGTCGGGGCCGGCAATGTGGCACCGCGCGGCGCGGCGAGCGCCGGCCCGGTCACCCGGAGCAGCCACGGCCTGCGCACGGGCCAGAGCGTTTTCCACACCAAGTTCGGCGAGGGCGTGCTGGTCACGCTCGAAGGCACCGGCGACGATGCGCGCGCCCAGGTCAACTTCGGCCGCCACGGCATGAAGTGGCTGGCCCTGAGCGTGGCCAAGCTGACGCCGATCGAATAGGCGCTGCTATCGCGCCCGCGCCTTGGCGGCCGGGCGTGTCTTCTTCGCTGCGCAATCGCTGCAGCGACCGTAGAGCGTGAGGTCGTGGTCCTCGACCGTGAAGCCGGCCGGGGCGAGCTTGGAGAGGTCGCCGGGGCACGCGTGCACGTCGAACACACGCTGGCACTGCATGCACTGGAAGTGGTGATGGTGGTGGTGCCCGGCCGGCTCGAAGCGCGGGTTCTCGCCGGGCAGGGCCACGACCTTCAGTTCGCCGTCGTCCTGCAGCGCGCGCAGGTTGCGGTAGACGGTGGCGATGCTCAGGCCCGGCACGTCCTGTTGCGCGGCCTCGAGCACTTCCTGCGGGAGCAGCGGGCGCTCGGCGCGCACGATGGCGTCGCGGATGGCCGAGCGTTGGCGGGTGTTGCGTTCCATGCGTGAAGCGTAGTCGCAAAACGGCCAAGCCCCTGCAAGCAGGTCTTAATGATATTGCATTCGCAATAGACTTTTGGCACAGTCGCGGCCGTTCCAGACCGATACGAGCCTTCGACCACCATGAACTCCGACCCCATAGTCTTCCTGCGCCCCCGCGCCCCGCTGCGCGCCTTTGCCCTGGCTGTCGCGACCGCCCTGACCCTGGCCGCCTGCGGCGGGGGGGTGGACGAGCCGGCGCAGGAGTCCGACGAGGCCGAGACCATCGACACCGCCGGCCGGCTCGCCATCGCCGAGAACGGCTCGCCCACGCTGCGACTGCACGACCTCGACAGCGCCAGCCTGGAAGCGAGCCACACCCTCGACCACGCGCCGTCGGCGCTGTACACCAGCCCGGGTGGCCGCTACGCCGTGGCGGTGCAGCGCACCGATGACCAGGTGCAGTTCGTCGACGGCGGCGTCTGGCAGGAAGACCACGGCGACCACCTGCACGACTACCGGCAAGGCTCGCGCCTGGTTGCGTGGCGGCTCGCGGGCTCGCGCCCGACGCACTACGACGTGCAGGCGGGCCAGCAGGCCGCCTTCTTCATGGACGGCAATGCCGCCGCCACGCCGGTGCAGAACGCCGGCGTGCGCCTCTTCACCGATGCGTCCATCGGCACCGGCAGCAGCGTGGCGAGCCTGGACCTCAGCCTGCCCATCCACGGCCTCGGCGAACCCGTGGGCGACAAGCTGCTCACCGTCGCCCGTGCGGCCGATGCGGCCGACACCTTGCCCACCCACCTGCAGCTCTACCGCCGCAACGGCAGCAGCTACACCTTCGACCGCGAACTGCCCACGCGCTGCAACGGCATGCACGGCAGCTTCAGCTCGGGTGACTACACCGTGGCCGGGTGCTTGGACGGCATGCTGCTCGTCCACCACGACAGCGCCACCACCGTCAGCGAAAGCTTCGTCAGCACGCCGCTGCGCGTGGGCACGATCGCAGGCCACCCGCGCCTGCCCGGCCAGTTCATCGGCATCGCGACCGAGGGCGTGGCCCCGGCGCCGGTGACCACGCGTTTCTACGCGTTGAGCGGCGCAGCGGCGACGGCCGTCGAATTCCTGCCGGAAGGCTGGGCCACTGGCCGTGTGCGCCGTGCCCACGGCTTCGACCGCAGCGGCCAGCGCTTCTACCTGCTCGACGACCAGGGCACGCTGACCGTGTCGCAGTGGCAGGCCGGTACCTGGCAGCCGCTGGCACGTGTGATCGGCGTGGTGCCCGCGATGCCTGCGGCCGCACCGTGGCCGGCCTTCGCCGCGAACGGCGCGCGTGACGAGGTCTACCTCGCCGACCCGGTCGCCGGCCAGCTCGTCGTGATCGACAGCGTCGACGGCACGGTGCGCTCGCGTCGCGCGCTCGGCTTCACGCCCTCGGCCGTCACCTGGCTCGGGATCACGCGATGAGCCGCCGATGGCGCGGCCCGCTCGCAGCACTCGCCACGACCACGGCCTTCGGCGTCCAGGCGCAGGAGCCACCACCGTTCGGCGGCTGGGCCTTCGGCGCGGTGCTCGACATGGCCGCCACCAGCCGCCCGCTCGCGCTGGGCGCGCGTGACAAGGGCGTCCAGCTCGGCCACAGCGACCTTACCGCCACCGGGCCCGTGGGCCCGCACCTGCGTGCGCACGCCACCGCGATGTTCGAGACGCACGACGGCCGCCTGGAGCGTGCCATCGAAGAGGCCTGGGTCGAGACCACGCGATTGCCCGCCGGTCTGCAGCTCCGCGCGGGGCGTTTTCCCTCGCAGGTCGGCTACCTCAACAGCCAGCACCCGCACGCCGACGATTTCGCCGAGCGGCCCTTGCTCTACCGCGCCTTCCTCGGCGGCCACTGGAACGACGACGGCGTGCGCCTCAACTGGACGGCGCCCACGCCCGTCTACTGGATGCTGGGCGTCGAGGCGATGCGCGGCAAGCGGCTCGTGGCCGAGACGGCCGAGCCGGTGGGCGGCGTGGGCGTGCTGACCTGGAGCACCAAGCTCGGTGCCGACCTCGGCGCCGAGCACAGCTGGCAGCTCGGGCTCTCGCACATCCGCAACCGGCGCGAGGCCTCGGCCGAGGAGCACGACCACGACGAGGAGGGGCATGACCACGCCCACCACCACCATGGCGCGCAGTTCACCGGCCGCAAGACCTGGATGCTCGACGCGACCTGGAAGTGGGCCCCCGGCGGCAACAACCGCGAGCGCCAGGTGCGTGTGGGCTTCGAGGCCGCACGCATCACCGGGCTGAACCGCCACGCGAGTGGCAACGACCGACACGAGGCCAACGCCCTCTGGGCGGTGTGGCGCTTCCATCCGGCGTGGGAACTCGGGGCACGCTCCGACTGGCTGCGCGTGCGTGCACCGCACGGCGAGCACTTCCACAGCGGCCTGCTGCGCGAAGCCTCGGCGATGGTGGCCTGGAAGCCCACGCACCAGCAGACGCTGCGCCTGCAGTTCGCCACGCAGCGCGACGCGGTGGAGTTCGAGGCGCCCGCACGGCGCTCGGTGCAACTGCAGTACGTCCTGTCATTCGGAGCCCACGGTGCGCATTCGTTCTAGAGACTGGCTGGCCCTCCTGGCCGGCGGCCTGCTGACGCTGCAGGCGCAGGCCTTCACCGTGTTCGCCTGCGAGCCCGAGTGGGCCGCGCTCGTGCGCACGCTGGTGCCGGACGCGCGTGTCCACGTCGCCACGCATGCGGGGCAGGACCCTCACCACATCGAGGCCCGGCCCGCGCTGATCGCGCAGGTGCGTGCGGCCGACCTGCTGGTGTGCACTGGCGCCGGCCTCGAAGCCGGCTGGCTGCCCACGCTGCAGCAGCGCGCCGGCAACCCGAAGGCGCAGGACGTGTTCTTCGCCGCCGACCACGCCGGCCCCTTGCTCGACGCGAAGCCCGGTGCGGTGGCCACGCCGTGGTCGGGCGACGTGCATGCGCAGGGCAACCCGCACGTGCACGCCGATCCGCACCGCCTGCGCCGCATCGCGCAGGCGTTGGCGGTGCGCTTGCAGGCCGAGCGGCCGGCGCAGCGCGACGACATCGCGCAGCGACACACAAGCTTTGACGCGCAATGGGTTGCCCGCATCACCGCGTGGGAGCAGCAAGCCGCACCACTGCGCGGCAAGGCGATCGCGGCCCAGCACACCGGCTTCGGCTACCTCTGGGCCTGGCTCGGCGTGCGGCCGGTGGCGGACCTGGAGCCGCGCCCCGGCATGCCGCCCACGCCCGGGCACCTGCAGGGACTGCTCGCGAGCCTGCGCGGCACGCCGCCGGCGGCGATCGTGGTCGCGGCCTACCAGGACGCGCGCGCCGGCCGTTGGCTCGCCACGCAACTCGGCGGCACCGTGCCGCTTCTCGTGCTGCCGGCGACCGTGGGCCCCGACGCCGACGCCCAGGCGCTGATGCGCTGGATGGACGATCTGCTGCAGCCGCTCGTGCGCCTGGGCCCACCGTGAACGACCTGCCGTGGTTCGTGATGCCGGTGCTCGCGCTGCTGCTGGGTGTGCTCGCGCTTGGCCCGCTGGGCGCACAGGTGCTGCGGCGTGGCGTGGTGTTCATCGACCTCGCGGTGGCGCAGGCGGCAGCGGCCGCGGCCTTGTGGGCGGGCGCGGCGCTCGACCACCCGGGCGTGTGGGTCACGCAGGGCCTCGCGGCGCTGGGCGCGGGCCTCTGTGCGGCGCTGGTGGCGCTGCTCGCGCGCCGCGCCGCCGCGCAGCGTGAGGCGCTGATCGGCCTCTTGTACGTGCTGGGCGCGAGCCTCGCACTGCTGGGCGCGCGGCAGGACGTGCATGGCCGCGAGCACCTCGCCGAGCTGCTGGCGGCCGACGTGCTCTGGGCCGGCCCGCCGCAGGTGGCGGCCATGGCCGCCTGCGCCGTGCTGGTGGCGCTGTCGGCGCGCGCCACGCAGCGCGATGCGGTGTTCTACGGCGTGTTCGCGCTCGTCGCGAGCGTGGCCGTGCCGGTGCTCGGGCTCTTCGTCGTGTTCGCCGCGCTCATCGCGCCGGCCTTGTGGATTGCCGCTGGCACCGGCCGTGTGGCCGCGTGTGCCGGCGCCGCCTCGGCCGCGGCGCTGGGCCTGGGCGGCTCGTGGCTCGCCGACTGGCCGAGCGGGGCCTGCGTGGCGGTGACGCTGGTGGTCTTCGGGCTGGCGAGCCTTGCCAAGGTTC
>DASWSY010000303.1:0-7764 GCA_036402415.1 Rhizobacter sp.
GAGGCCGCCTTCGGGCGGCCTTTTCGTTTCAGGCGCGCAGCGTGAGGGGAATCGTGACCGGGCCGTCGTTCACCAGATGCACCTGCATGTCGGCACCGAACTCGCCTTCGCCCACGGTCGGGTGCCGCGCCCGCGCGATGGCCAGCACGCGCTCGTAGAGCTTGCGGCCGAGTTCGGGCGGCGCAGCGTTGGTGAAGCTTGGGCGGTTGCCGCCGGAGGTGTCGGCGGCCAGCGTGAACTGGCTGACGACGAGCAGGCCGCCCTGCACGTCGGCCACACTGCGGTTCATCTTGCCGGCCTCGTCTGCAAACACGCGCAGCTTGAGCAGCTTGGCGACGAGCTTGTCGGCGATCGGCTCGGTGTCGCCCGGCTCGGCGCACACGAAGACCAGGAGGCCCTGCCCGATCTCGCCGGTGATGCGGCCGGCGACCTCCACACGCGCGCTGCGCACGCGCTGGATCAGCGCGATCATGGATCGCGGTCCATGCGCTGCAGCTCGTCGCCCAGGAAGCGTGACGCGGGGACCTGCCTGCCATCCGGGAAGCGGATCAGGTAGGCCTCGCCGCTCGTGCTCGACTTCGACGCGATCTGTTCGATGAACTGCTGCGCGGTGGTGACGTGCTCGCCCATCTTCTCGAACTTGCGCCGCAGGAATTTGGCCGCGTCCTTCGACGAGTAGGCCGAGCCGTTGCGCACGAAGCGGATGGTGGTCTGCGCTTCGACGTAGGCGATGAGGCGCTGGATGCGGGCCTGTTCGGCCGCGTTCGGCGCCGCATGCGCGCCGGTGGCTGCGATCAGCGCCCCGAGCAGCAGCAGCGAGCGGCGCTGCATGGTGTCAGGCCAGCGTGACGCGGGCGAACTTGCGCTTGCCCACCTGCACGACGTAGGTGCCGGGGCCGAGCTTCAGGCCCTTGTCGCTGACCACGCTGCCGTCGATGCGCACGCCGCCGCCTTCCACCAGGCGCATGGCTTCGCTGCCCGAGGGCGCCAGGTTGGCCTGCTTGAGCAAGGCGCCGATGCCCAGCGGCGCACCGCCAAGCGACAGCTGCGGGATCTCGTCGGGCACACCACCGCGGGCGCGGTTGTTGAAGTCGGCTTCGGCGGCCTCGGCCGCCGCCGCACTGTGGAAGCGCGTAGTGATCTCCTTGGCGAGCATCACCTTGGCATCCTTCGGGTTGCGCCCCGCCTCGACCTCGGCCTGGAGCTTCGCGATCTCGGACTCGGGCTTGAAGCTCAGCAGCGTGAAGTACTTCCACATCAGCTCGTCGCTGATGGACAGGATCTTCGCGAACATGCCGTTGGCCGGCTCGGTGATGGCGATGTAGTTGTTCTTGCTCTTGGACATCTTCTCGACGCCATCGAGCCCTTCGAGCAGCGGCATGGTCAGGATGCACTGCGGCTCCTGCCCGTATTCGGCTTGAAGGTGCCGGCCCATCAACAGGTTGAACTTCTGGTCGGTCCCGCCGAGCTCGAGGTCGCTCTTGAGCGCCACCGAGTCGTAGCCCTGCATCAGCGGGTAGAGGAACTCGTGCACGCTGATCGGCGTGCCGGCCTTGAAGCGGTCGTGGAAATCGTTGCGCTCCATCATGCGCGCCACCGTGTAGCGGGCGGCGAGCTGGATCATGCCGCGCGCGCCGAGCGGGTCGCTCCATTCGCTGTTGTAGCGAATCTCGGTCCTGGCGGGGTCGAGCACCAGGCTCGCCTGCTTGTAGTAGGTTTCGGCGTTGGCCTTGATCTGCTCGGGCGTGAGCGGCGGACGGGTGGTGTTGCGGCCCGACGGGTCGCCGATCATGGAGGTGAAGTCGCCGATCAGGAAGATGACCTGGTGGCCGAGGTCCTGAAGCTGGCGCATCTTGTTGAGCACCACCGTGTGGCCGATGTGGATGTCGGGCGCGGTCGGGTCCAGGCCGAGCTTGATGCGAAGTGGCACGCCCGTTGCTTCAGAACGAGCGAGTTTGGCCAGCCAGTCGGCCTCGGGAAGCAGTTCATCACACCCCCGGCGGCTGATGGCCAGCGCCTCCAAGACCTTGTCGGTGACCGGGTACTTGGGAGGGAGGGAGGTCTTTTCTTCTGACAAAGACATAGGAGAAAGGGAACCTCAGGGGTTTCAGGGAGTCTGGAAAGCGGGGGGTAAAAGGGGGTGCCGCTTATACTGCGCCGCACCCGACGGAACACCCTGTGAAATGGGTCCGCAAGGCGACCGCGATTCTAGTGGACGCCCAGGACGAGACGATCAACCAGAGCACCGCCCGGCGGTGCTTGCAGCCCGGGGCTCACAGCCCCCCGATCCAAATTGAGTTCGTTGGAAACGCTTGAGCGCGACGCGGTCGCCGCGGGCTCGCGCCTCACCCGATTCATCGGTCGCCACCCGCGCACCCTCACCAGCCTGATCGTCACCGGCCTGATGGGCTTCGGCGTGACCGCGTTCGGCATCGCGCCGTTGGCCCCTGACGCAGCCGACCTGCCGCGGCGCATGGTGACGGAAATCGTCACTCCGGAAGACATCACGTCGCAGCTTGAGGCGCTGGCCAGCCACACGTTGCAGCTCTACCGCAACGACCTGACCCGCCCCACCGACACCGCCGACAGCCTGCTGGCCCGCCTGAGCGTCGCCGACGTGGCGGCCGCCGCCTTCATCCGCAGCGACCGCACCGCTCGCAAGCTGCTCGAAGGGCGCGCCGGCAAGATCGTGCAAGTGCGCATCGATGAATCGGGCGTGCTGGAAGAGCTGGTCGCTCGCTACCCGGCGGAAAACAGCGATCAGTTCGGCACCCACTTCTCGCGCCTGCGCATCACGCGCATCGGCGACAAGTTCCTCGCCGGCGTCGAAACGGCCCCGCTCGACAGCCAAGTGCGCGTGGGCACGGGCACGATCAGCAGCTCGCTCTTCGCCGCCACCGACGAGGCCAAGATCCCCGATCCGGTTGCCGTGCAGGTGGCCGAGATGTTCTCGACCGACATCGACTTCCGCCGCGAGCTGCGCCGGGGTGACAGCTTCTACGTCGTGTACGAAGCCCTCACCGCCGACGGCGAGCCCATCACCTGGAACCAGGCCTCGGGGCGCGTGCTGGCGGCCGAGTTCGTCAACAACAGCCGCACCTACTCGGCCGTGTGGTATCAGGACGAACACAGCAAGGGCGGCTATTACGGCTTCGACGGCCAGAGCAAGCGCCGGGCGTTCCTGGCGAGCCCGATGGAGTTCTCGCGCGTGACCTCGGGCTTCTCGATGCGCATGCACCCCATCCACAAGGTCTGGCGCCAGCACCTCGGCGTGGACTACGGCGCGCCCACTGGCACGCCGGTGCGCAACGTGGGTGACGGGGTCGTCGAATTCGCCGGTCGGCAGAACGGCTACGGCAACGTCGTCCAGATCCGCCACAGCAACGGCCGCACCACGCTCTACGCCCACCTGAGCCGCATCGACGTGCGCAAGGGCGAGCGCGTCGAACAAGGCGAGCGCATCGGCGCCGTCGGCGCGACCGGCTGGGCCACCGGGCCGCACCTGCACTTCGAGGTGAAGGTCAACGGCCAGCACCGGGATCCGCTGGTCATCGCCAAGACCTCCGAAGCGGTGGTGCTCGCGCCCCAGTCGCGCGAACGGTTCAGCGCCGCCGCCAAGATCCTGCGCACCCAGCTCGACCTCGCTCGCCTGCAGAGCCAGCAGTACGCCTTCGCCGAGTAAGCCGCTGCACAATCCGGCGATGGCTGAACTGTTCGCTGGTTTGATGTCGGGCACTTCGCTCGACGGCGTCGATGGCGTGCTCGCCGAGTTCTCGGCGAACGGCTTTCCGAAGGTGGTCGCGCATGCGTACCGGGCCTTCCCGCAAGCGCTGCGCGAGGAACTGCTGGCGCTCAACACCTCGGGTGGCGACGAGTTGCACCGGTCCGCGCTGGCCTCCAACGAACTGGCGGCGCTCTACATCGACGTGGTGGCCGAACTGCTGGGCAACGCCCAGGTCGATGCCCGTGCCGTACGCGCCATCGGCAGCCATGGCCAGACGGTGCGGCACCGGCCCGGCCTCGGCTACACATGGCAGATCAACAATCCCAGCCTGCTTGCGGAGCGCAGCGGCATCGCCGTGGTCGCGGACTTCCGCACACGCGACGTGGCCGCCGGCGGCCAGGGCGCACCGCTGGTCGCGGCCTTCCACCGCGCGCTCTTCGGGCAGGCGGGTGAGACACGCGCGGTGCTCAACCTGGGGGGCATCAGCAACCTCACGGCCTTGCTCGCCGACGGACAGACCACCGGCTTCGACTGCGGCCCCGCCAACGTGCTGATGGACCTTTGGTGCTTGCGCCACACCGGCCAGCGCTTCGACGCCGACGGCGCCTGGGCCTCGCAGGGCACCGTGCAGCCGGGGTTGTTGAAGGTCCTCCTGCAGGAGCCCTATTTCGCCGAGCCACCGCCCAAGAGCACGGGCCGCGACCTGTTCAACGTCGCCTGGCTCGAGGACCGACTGCGCGCGCACGGGCCCTGCCACCCGGGCGACGTGCAGGCGACCTTGTGCGAGCTGACCGCCGTGACCTGCACCGACGCAGTCAAGGCCCATGCCACAGGCGCCGGGGAGCTGCTCGTGTGTGGCGGCGGTGCGCTCAACCTGCACCTCATGGCGCGCCTGGCGCACCACCTGCCCGGGCTGGCGGTGCGCACCAGCGACGCACGCGGGCTGCCCGCGCAGCATGTGGAAGCAGCGGCCTTCGCGTGGCTGGCCTACCGCCACGCCCATGGCCTGCCGGGCAACCTGAGCGCCGTCACCGGCGCAAGCGGCCCGCGCGTGCTGGGTGCCTGGTACCCGGCCTGAATGAAAAAGGCCACCCGAAGGTGGCCCTGCTTGTGCCGACGGAGCCGGTCAGACCGAGAAGCTCGACCCGCAACCGCAGGTCGTCGTCGCATTGGGGTTCTTGATCACGAACTGGGCGCCCTGCAGGTCGTCCTTGTAGTCGATCTCGGCGCCCACCAGGTACTGCAGGCTCATGGCGTCGATCAGCAGGGTGACGCCGTTCTTGTTCATCTGGGTATCGTCCTCATTGACGATCTCGTCGAAGGTGAAGCCGTACTGGAAGCCCGAACAGCCGCCGCCCTGCACGAAGACGCGCAGCTTGAGGTCGGGATTGCCTTCCTCGTCGACCAGTTCCTTGACCTTGTTCGCGGCGCTGTCGGTGAAGACGAGCGGCACCGGCGGCTCATCGGCCGCGGGAGATTGAAGATCGGGGGTAGCCAGGGCGCTCATGGGATTCCTTCCAGTCCAGGGCTCGATTATCTACGCCCCCGGAAAACCTCACTGGGCGTTGGACGCCGCCAGCTTGATCAGTGCAGGCTTTTCTTCCGCCTTCAGCGGGCGCAATTCACCTTCAATGGTGGCGCCCTGGTGCATTTCAAGCGCCTCGTACTTGACGTCGCCGACGATCACGGCCTTGGGCTGCAGTTCGAGCAGGGCATCGGCCTGCACGGGCCCGGTGACGTGGCCGTTGATGATCACGTGGCCGGCCTTCACGCGGCCGATCACCCGCGCCTTTTCGCTGATCACGAGGATGCTGTTCTCGAGGGCGCCAGCGACCACGTCGCCCTGCACCTCACCGTCGATGCGCAAGCCGTCGGTGAACTGCAGTTCACCGCGGATCACCGTGCCCTCGCCGATGAGGGTGCGGATGGGAGGCTGCTTTTTCTTCGCGAACATGGCGATGGCTCCTGATAGACGTTGAAGGAGAGTCACAACTTGACGGTCTGGGTGGCGCGGACCCCGCCCTGGTTGTCGGTCACCTTGACCTGCACCGTCTTGACCACCGCATCCTGCGGATAGCTCACGGTGCCTTCGAGGCGGGCCGACTGCTTCACCTGCAATTGACGAGGCCCGCCGGGCTGGGAGATCGTCCAGGGTTTGTCGCCCAGTGTGCCCGACAGGACGATGTCGTAGCGGCCGACAAACTCGGGCGGATTCCTGCCTATTTGCATGATCAGGACCTGAAACCGGAGCTGGCCCGGAGTCAGAGGCTCCGCCTGCAGCGCCCGCACGTTCAGGCCCGAGGCACTGGCCGGCAGCAAGCGTTCGAAAAATCCGAGGTCGGCCTTGAGGGATAGGTTTTCCGACTCGACCTGTTTGATCTGCTGCACCAGCCGCTCCTGGGCGACTTTTTCGGCCTTGAGCAGGCTGTCAGCCGTGTTCGCGATCGATTGGGCGCTTTCGCGCTCGTCACGCAGCTTCGCCACCTCGACCCGCAGTTGCGCCAGCTCTGCCTTCGCATCTTTGTCGAGGCCGGCGATGCTTTTGCCGAATTCGAAGGCCCACAGCGACAGCGCGGCCGAGAAACCGAACACCAACGCCACCACCGCCCAGCGCAAAGGCCAGGGCAGATGGCTGCGGACGATCATGCGGGGAGCACTGATCGAGAGCCGTCGGCGGAGGAGTTTCCAGCGCATGGCGCGGTTGTTGTGGGGTTGAGCAGCGGCAGGAGGCGCGATTGTAGGAGTCGACTTTGGTGCAGCCTGTGTCGAAAGCTTGCAGGTGTGTGCAAGCGGCTCCGCCAATGAAAAAGGCCGCGTGAAGCGGCCTTTTTGCACAGTCGGCAGGGATCAGCGCTTGCTGAACTGCTTGCGGCGACGGGCGCCGTGCAGACCGACCTTCTTCCGTTCGACTTCACGCGCGTCACGCGTCACGAAGCCGGCGCGGCTCAGTTCCGGCTTGAGGCCTGCGTCGTAGTCGATCAGCGCGCGGGTGATGCCGTGGCGCACGGCACCGGCCTGGCCGGATTCGCCACCGCCGTGCACGTTGACCTTGACGTCGAAGGCCGCGTCATTGGCGGTCAGCACCAGCGGCTGACGCACGACCATGATGGAGGTCTGGCGGCCGAAGTACTGGTCGACCGGTCGACCGTTGATCACGATCTGGCCAGTGCCCTTCTTGATGAACACGCGCGCCACCGAAGACTTGCGGCGGCCGGTGCCGTAGTTCCAATTTCCGATCATTGCCGCTCCTTAGATGTCCAGCACTTTGGGTTGCTGGGCGGCGTGCGGGTGGGAACCACCGGCGTACACCTTCAGCTTCTTCACCATCGCGTAGCCGAGCGGGCCCTTGGGCAGCATGCCCTTGACGGCCTTTTCCAGCGCGCGGCCGGGGTGCTTGGCTTGCATGTCCTTGAACTTGGTGCCGTAGATGCCGCCAGGGAAACCCGAGTGGCGGTAGTACACCTTGTCGTTGGCCTTGTTGCCCGTCACGCGGAGCTTGTCTGCGTTGACGACGACGATGAAATCACCGGTGTCGACGTGAGGCGTGTAGATGGCCTTGTGCTTGCCGCGCAAACGGAGTGCCACTTCGCTGGCAACACGTCCGAGCACCTTGTCGGTGGCGTCAATCACAAACCACTCGTGCGTCACTTCGGCCGGCTTGGCGCTGAAGGTCTTCATGAGGATCTTTCGATGTGCCTGCCTGGTGAGGCGAGGCGGGATGTGGCTCAATGACACCCTGCGGCGTTCTCGGTGCTGCTTATGGAAGGCAACCTCTCGAATCGCCCACAGGCTGTTTTCTTCCCTGAGCCGGGCGGGAAAGCCTTCTAGTGTAGCTCAATGGCGCCGCGCTTGGGATTTGATCTCCGCCAAAACCTTGCCCGCCTCGCCTGCCGCGGCGAAGCCTTGATCGGTAGAATTAGGGTTTTCACCTATGCGAGCTCACATGGACTCCATCGACGCCCCGAAGCCCCAGGCCGCGGAGCCTTCGCCTCAGGATCGGCTGACCTGGGTGCCGATCCGCTCGCTGTCTGAACGTCATC
>DASWSY010000304.1:0-14792 GCA_036402415.1 Rhizobacter sp.
CGGCCGAGGCCAACGTGATCCGCCGCCGCGAGGAAACCGCGGCGACGCGCTCGCTGCTCAACACGGCCAAGGTGATGGAGGACAACCCCGTCGCCCTGCGCCTGAAGGAGCTGGAGACGCTGGAACGCATCTCCGAGCGCATCGACAAGATCTCGGTGTTCGGAGGCCTGGACCAGGTGCTGAACGGCCTGGTGAAGCTGCGATGAACACAACACACCGTCACTCCCGCGAAAACGTGAATCCACGATGGGCTCGCTGCCTTCCTGGATTCCCGCCTCCGCGGGAATGACACTTCAGAAAGCCAACATCATGGAAACTTCAACTCACATCCACGAAGACGTGCCCGGCGGCGTGCCGCTGAAGATGTGGACGCAAGGCGTGCCCGTCGAAGACGAGGCCAAGCGTCAACTCTCGAACGCGGCCCGCCTGCCCATCGTCTTCAAGCACATCGCGGCCATGCCCGACGTGCACCTGGGCATCGGTGCGACCGTCGGTTCGGTGATCCCGACCGTCAGGGCCATCATCCCGGCGGCCGTCGGTGTCGACATCGGCTGCGGCATGATCGCCTGCAAGACCACGCTCACCGCCGAAGACCTGCCCGACAACCTGGGCCCACTGCGCGCGGCCATCGAGCGTGCCGTGCCGCACGGCCGCTCGCCGGGTGCACGCGACCCCGGTGCCTGGCAGAAGCCGCCGGGTTCGGTGAACACCGCCTGGGCGCAGCTCGAGCCCGAGTTCACCGAGCTCTGCCGCGACTACCCGAAGATCGCGAAGACCAACCACATCCAGCACCTGGGCACGCTCGGCACCGGCAATCACTTCATCGAGGTCTGCCTGGACGAGCAGAAGTTCGTCTGGTTCATGCTGCACTCGGGCTCGCGCGGCGTGGGCAACTTCATCGGCACGATGTTCATCGAGCTGGCCAAGCAAGACGCGATGCGCCACCAGGCCAACCTGCCCGACCGCGACCTCGCCTACTTCGAGGAAGGCAGCCGCTACTTCGGCGACTACGTGCGGGCGGTCGGCTGGGCGCAGAAGTTCGCCGCGATCAACCGCGAGGTGATGATGAAGCGTGTGATCGAGGCCGCGAAGACGGTGATCCGCAAGAGCTTCCAGTCGCACATCGAGGCGGTGAACTGCCACCACAACTACGTGCAGAAGGAACGCCACTTCGGCGAAGAGGTGTACGTCACCCGCAAGGGCGCGGTGAGCGCGAAGGCCGGCCAGCTGGGCATCATCCCCGGCAGCATGGGTGCGCGCAGCTACATCGTGCGCGGCCGCGGCAACGCCGATTCGTTCGAGAGCTGCTCGCATGGCGCGGGCCGCGTGATGAGCCGCGGCGAGGCCAAGCGCCGCTTCACGCTGGCCGACCACCGCAGCGCGACCGAAGGGGTCGAATGCCGCAAGGACAAGGACGTCATCGACGAGACGCCCGCGGCCTACAAGGACATCGACGCCGTGATGGAAGCGCAGCGCGAGCTGGTCGACGTGGTGCACACGCTGAAGCAGGTGGTGTGCGTCAAGGGGTGAAGCCTGCAAGGACGAACGCCATTGGGTAAGCTCGCGCGCGCATGCCTTCGCCCCAGCCCACACGCCCGGCCCGCCCCCTGCGCCACAAGCTGATCCTGCTCGCCGCAGTAGGTCTGCTGCCGGTGTCGCTGCTGGGCGCCTGGGGCATCTGGAACGCGATCCAGACGCAGCGCCAGAACCTCGAACGCTCGACGCTCGTGCTGTCGCGCGCACTGGCGAGCGCGGTCGAGTCGGAGATCGACGCCACGCTGCGCTCGCTCGCCGCCCTGGCGCGCTCGCCGCTGCTCGCCGCGGGCGACGTGGCCGGCTTCCATGCGCTCGCGCAGAACGAAGTCGCCACACGACCGGCCTGGGCCGCGGTCGTGCTGACCGATGACCGAGGCACGCCGCTCTTCAACACCTCGCAGCCGGTCGCCGCCGGAGCGCCTCGCGTGGTCGACCCGGTGAGCCTCGCGCAGGTGATCCGCTCCGGCACGCCCGTGGTGGGCTCGCTCAGCTACGGCGCCAACCGGAGCGGCGCCTTCGCGGTGCGCTGGCCGGTCGAGAAGGACGGCCGCCTGGCCTACGTGCTGACGGCCGCCGTGAAGCCCGACCCCATTCTCGACGTGCTGGCCAAGCAAGGTGTGCCGCCGGGCTGGGTGATCGCGGTGTTCGACAACGCGCAGAACCGCGTGGCGCGCACGCGCGAGCACCGCAGCCCGCGGCCCTCGCCCTCGCTTGCGGCGCTGATGGCGGGCAACGTGGCAAGCGGCAGCGGTCTCACCCGCTCGCTCGAAGGGGCGGAGGTCTACACCGGCTTCACGCGCCTGGCGAGTTTCGGCTGGACGGTCGCCGTGGGCGCGCCCACGGCCGACACCGACCGCGCGCTCGCGCAAGGCCTGGCGTGGTACGTGGCGGGCACGCTCGCCACCGTGCTGCTGTGCCTGGCGCTCGCGCGGCGCATCGCGGCCGAGATCACGAGCGACATCCACGCCGTGCGCGACAGCGCCGTGCAGCTCGGCGAAGGCCAGGCCGTGGCCGAGACGCACAGCCGGATCGAGGAGATCGACCAGATGGCGCGCGCGCTGCGCTCGGCCTCGCAGCGCCTGAGCGAAACCACCGAGTCGATGCGCGCGGCACTGCACCAGGCCACGAGCGCCGCCACCGCGAAGGACCAGTTCCTCGCGGTCCTCGGCCACGAGCTGCGCAACCCGCTCGCGCCCATGCTCACCACCTTGCACCTGCTCAACCTCAAGAGCGACGAGAGCACCGCACGCGAGCGCCAGATCATGGGCCGGCAGGTCGCCCACATGCGCCGGCTGGTCGACGACCTGCTCGACGTTTCCCGCATCACGCGCGGCAAGCTCGACATCCGCCAGGAGCCGGTGAACCTCTTCGCCGTCGTGGAGCGTGCGGTCGAGTCGGTGCAACCGGCGCTGGCCAAACGCCACCGCGACCTCTTCGTCGACCTGCCGTCGCTGCCGGTGTGGGTGCGCGGCGACGAGACGCGCCTCGTGCAGGTGCTGACCAACCTGCTCACCAATGCGTTGCGTTTCGGCGGCGACGGCACCATCTCCATCAGCATCGAGGCCCTGCCCGGCACGGTGCGCGTGGGCGTGCACGACGAGGGCGAAGGCATGAGCCCCGAGACCCTCGCGCATGTGTTCGAGCCCTTCTACCAGGCACCGCAGACCTCGGAGCGCAGCACCGGCGGCCTGGGCCTCGGGCTCGCCATCGTGCGCAATCTCGTGCAGCTGCACGGCGGCAGTGTGAGCGCCACCAGCGAGGGACCGGGCCGCGGCGCCAGCTTCGTCGTCGAACTGCCCACCATCGACGCCCCGCCCTCCGCCACAGCCGAGCCGCAGCGCGGCGGTGAGCCCCATGCCGGGCGCGTGCTGGTGGTCGACGACAACACCGACGCCCTCGACACCGCCGCCGAAGTGCTCATGCGCGCCGGCCACGAGGTGCGCACGGCCGCCCACCCCAAGGCCGCGCTCGCGCTCGTGGACGAGTTCAAGCCCGACGTGGCGGTGCTCGACATCGGCCTGCCCGAGATGGACGGCTACCAGCTCGCCCAGGCCCTGCGCAACGCCCTGCCCGGCTGGCGCGCCAGGTTCATCGCGCTGAGCGGCTACGGCCAGGAAGCCGACAAGGCCCGCGCGGCGGCGGCCGGCTTTTCGGTGCACCTCACCAAGCCGGCCGATCCCGCGGCCCTGCTGCACTCGGTGGACATGCTGCTGGCCAAGCCGGCCCGCAGCGGCTGAGGTGTGTGCGCGCCGCGCTCAGCCGCCGCGCAGGTAGTGGACCAGGGCGTAGAGCGCCGAGACACTCAGCCCTAGCACCACGCAGGTCACCGCCATGAGCTTGGCCATGCCGGCACCTTGCACCTGGTGGCTTCGGTGTGCGTGACCCGACACCTGCTGCAGCGAGCCAAAACCCGACAACTGGGAATGGCCGGTCGAACGCCCAAAATCGGTGGGCCGTTCGTCGGCAGGTTCACTGGCCCAGTCGAAGACCTGGGTCTGCTTGAAATCGGGGGGGCGGCGCATGGTGACATTGTGTAAGTCGACCGGCGCCCCCTCAACACCGCGCCTGCGGGGACACGCCCCGCCGGAACAAGGGGCTGGAAGGAGGCCACGCATGGCAGGCGACGCAGGACGACCCGACATGGAACCCGCCTGCTGGTCCGCGCGCGTACGGGGCCGCGTGCAGGGGGTGGGCTACCGCGACGCATGCGCCCGCGAAGCCCGCCGGCTGGGGGTGTGCGGTTGGGTACGCAACCGGCTCGACGGCTCGGTCGAAGCGCTGATGCTGGGCCCGCCCGACCGGCTCGCGCAACTGGCGCAGTGGCTGCACCGCGGCCCGCCGGCCGCGCGGGTCGATGCGGTCGAGGTCGAC
The DNA here is from genome assembly GCA_036402415.1 of Rhizobacter sp. Lineage (GTDB taxonomy): Bacteria > Pseudomonadota > Gammaproteobacteria > Burkholderiales > Burkholderiaceae_C > Rhizobacter. The sequence continues at coordinate 4,408 of DASWSY010000304.1, forward strand.
CGTCTCGGCGCGCCTTTCCCGGCGTGCGGCAGCGTGTTCGAGCGACGGCCCACGGCATGAGGAACAGCGGGCCTGCGCAGGTCTGGCATGGCGATTGCCAATGCTGCGCAAGCCACGACCCCTCGCCATCCATGCACGTCGCCCTCGGAGCTGCCACCACCTTCAGCCTGCTCGTGTCGCTCGCCCTCCCCGCGTTCGCTTGCCACGACCACGACGGTGAACGTGCACGCCCGGTGCTCAACATCCGGCTGGACAACGACGCGCTGGGCTTCGATGGGCAGGACCGCGGCTACACCAGCGGGTTCGAATTCGGCTGGATGTCGGCCAACCTGGCGCGGGCGCACGACCCCGACTGCGTGCCCAACGGGCTGCGCGGCGCGCGCCGTCTGCTCGACGCACTGCACCCGCAGGACTACGACCAGCGCAACTTCCTCTTCACGCTCACGCAGGCGATCTACACACCTTCCGATGGCGACACCGCGAGCCTGCTGGTGCGTGACCGTCCGTACGCCGCAGTGCTTCTGCTCGGCGTGGGCTACAACGCACGGCAGGGTGAACGGCTGCGCGCCACGCAGGTCCGTGTCGGCATGGTGGGCCCCTCGGCGCGCGGTCGGGAAGTGCAGAACAGTTTGCACGACGTGATCGGCGTGAAGCAGTGGCAAGGCTGGGACCACCAGCTGCGCGACGAGCCGGTGCTGCAGGTCGTGCACGAGCGGCTGCGCCGCTACGGCCAGCAGCCCTTCTGGGGCAGCCGTTTCTGGTCGTGGGACCTCGTCACCCACTACGGCGGCAGCATCGGCAACTACCTGACGCATGCCAACGTGGGCGCCGAATGGCGCATCGGCCGCGGCCTGCCCGACGACTTCGGCAGTGACCCGCTGCGTCCCGCGGGCGAGAACACCGCCCCGGTGCTGCGCCAGCCTTCAGGCGAATGGGAGGGCCATTTCTTCGCGAGCCTCGACGTGCGCGCCGTGGCCTGGAACATCACGCTCGACGGCAACACCTGGAAGGACAGCCACAGCGTCGACAAGCGCCCACTGGTGGCCGACCTCGGCGTGGGCACGAGCCTCACCGTGCGCGGCTGGAAGCTCGCGCTCGCGCACTACTGGCGCACGCGCGAGTTCAAGGGCCAGGAAGCCCACCCGATGTTCGGGAGCATCACCGCGAGCCGCCGATTCTGAGCCGTCCCCTCACTCCACCGTGACGCTCTTGGCCAGGTTGCGAGGCTTGTCGACGTCGGTCCCGCGGGCACAGGCCGTGTGGTACGCGAGCAGCTGCAGCGGGACCACGTGCAGGATGGGCGACAGCACGCCATAGTGCTCGGGCATGCGGATGACCTGCAGGCCTTCGCCGCTTTCGATGTGGGTGTCGGCGTCGGCGAACACGAAGAGCTCGCCGCCGCGCGCACGCACCTCCTGCAGATTGCTCTTGAGCTTTTCGAGCAGCGCGTCGTTGGGGGCCACCGTGACGACGGGCATCTCGGCCGTCACCAGCGCCAGCGGCCCGTGCTTGAGCTCGCCGGCCGGGTAGGCCTCGGCGTGGATGTAGCTGATCTCCTTGAGCTTGAGCGCACCTTCGAGCGCAATCGGGTAGTGCAGGCCACGTCCGAGGAAGAGCGCGTTTTCCTTGCGCGCGAACACCTCCGACCACGCGATCACCTGGGGCTCGAGCGCGAGCACCGCCTGCACGGCCACCGGCAGGTGGCGCAGCGCCTTCAGGTGCGCCAGCTCCTGCTGCTCGCTCAGGTGGCCGCGCACCTGCGCCAGCGCGAGCGACAACAGGAAGAGCCCCACGAGCTGCGTGCTGAAGGCCTTGGTCGAGGCCACGCCGATCTCGGCGCCGGCGCGGGTGATGTAGGCCAGCTCGCATTCGCGCACCATCGCGCTCGTGGCCACGTTGCAGATGGTCAGCGTGTGCCGCATGCCGAGGCCGCGCGCATGCTTGAGCGCGGCCAGCGTGTCGGCGGTCTCGCCGCTCTGCGTGATGGTGACGACCAGCGTGCGCGGGTTGGGCACGCTGTCGCGGTAGCGGTATTCGCTCGCGATCTCCACGCTGGTCGGGATCTTCGCGATGCCTTCCAGCCAGTACTTCGCCACCGAGCCGCTGTAGTAGCTGGTGCCGCAGGCGAGGATGAGCACGCTGTCCACGTCCTTGAAGATGCGGTAGGCGCCGTCGCCGAACAGCTCGGGGGTGATCGCATCCACCGCGTCGAGCGTGTCGGCGATGGCGCGCGGCTGCTCGAAGATCTCCTTCTGCATGTAGTGGCGGTAGGGCCCGAGCTCGGCCGCGCCGGTGTGCACATGCACCGTGCGCACTTCGCGCTCGACCGTCTTGAACATCACGCCGCCATGCGAACGCGTGGTGACCCACACCTTGCCGAGCTGCAGGTCGACCACGTCGCCCTCTTCCAGGTAGGCGATCTGGTCGGTGACACCGGCGAGCGCCATCGCGTCCGAGGCGAGGAAGAAGTCGCCCTTGCGGTCGCCCACGCCCACGCCAAGCACCAAGGGCGAGCCTTCGCGCGCGCCGATCACGCGGTGCGGCTCGTCGCGGCAGAACACGGCGATGGCGTACGCCCCGCGCAGCCGCAGCGTGGCCTGCTGCACGGCGGCGAGCAGGTCGCCTTCATACAGGTGGTCGACGAGGTGGGCGATGACCTCGGTGTCGGTCTGGCTGTCGAAGACGTAGCCGCGCGTCCTGAGTTCGTTGCGCAGCTCGTCGTGGTTTTCGATGATGCCGTTGTGGACGAGGGCGATGCGGCCCACGGCGGTGACGCCGCTCGGGTCGGTGGCTTGCTTGCCCGCGGGCCCGGACGAGAAATGCGGATGGGCGTTGTGCTCGGCCGGCGCACCGTGCGTCGCCCAGCGGGTGTGGGCGATGCCAGTGCCGCTCTCGATCTTGTCTTCGGCCACCCGCGCATCGAGTTCGGCCACCCGGGCCGTGCTGCGGGCGCGGCGCAGCTCGCCACCCTGGTGCACGGCCACGCCGCAGGAGTCATATCCCCGGTACTCCAGGCGCTTCAGGCCCTCGATGAGGATGGGGACGATGTTGCGGGTGCTGACGGCGCCGACGATGCCACACATGGTGTCTGCTTCTGGGGTGGGGATGGGTCGAGATGGTAGGAAGCGGTATGCGGCATAGGCTTGCGGAATTGGCTGCAAACAGAAAGAATCTTTCACTACTTCTGTTCAACGACGATCTCATTCGTTTGTCGCATGAAAATGAAAGAAATCACGCTCGACGAGACAGACCTGCGCTTGCTGGACTTGCTGCAACACGACGCCTCCCTGTCCAACCAGGACCTGGCCGCCGCGGCGCACACCTCGCCTGCCACCTGCCTGCGCCGGGTGAAGCGGTTGGTGGAGGCCGGCGTGATCGAACGTCGTGTCGCACTGCTGTCGAGCGAACGCCTGGGCGCGGGCCTCACCGTGCTGGCCGAGGTCACGCTTGACCGCCAGGGCGCCGAGCACCTGGCGGCGTTCGAGTCGCGCGCCGCGGCCGACGCCGCCGTGCAGCAGTGCTACCGGGTCTCGCCCGGCCCCGACTTCATGCTCGTGATGCAGGTGCCCGACATGGCGGGCTACCACGCGCTGGTGCAGCGCCTCTTCACGCAAGACGCCAACGTGCGCAACGTGAAGGCCTTCTTCAGCGTGCACCGGGCGAAGTTCGAGCCGGCGATCGTGCTGCCGCGCCCGGGCGAGCGCGCCTGAGCTACGCCGTGCGGATCACGACCAGGCCCTTCAGGTATTCGCCCTCGGGGAAGGTGACCGTCATCGGGTGGTCGGGCGCGGCGCCGGTGCGGGCGTAGACGAGCCCGTCGACGTTCGCGTCGAGCCCCGCGCCGGCCACGATCTTGTGGAACAGGTCGGCGCTGATGCCACCCGAGCACGAGTAGGTGAAGAGCAGGCCGCCCGGCGCGAGCAACTGGAAGGCGAGGCGGTTGATGTCCTTGTAGGCGCGGGCCGCACGCTCGGCATGGCTCACGGTGGGCGCGCACTTGGGCGGGTCGAGCACGATGGCGTCGAAGCGCTCGCCGCTCCTGAGTGCGTCACGCAGCGTGGCGTTGACGTCGGCATCGAGCGCCACGTGGCGCGTGGCCTCGAAGCCGTTGAGCTGCACATGGCGCTCGGCACGCGAGAGTGCCGGGGCCGACGAATCGACGCTCGTCACATGCCGGGCGCCGCCGGCGAGGGCGGCCACGCTGAAGCCGCCGGTGTAGCTGTAGCAGTTGAGCACGCGCTCGCAGCCGAAGTGGCGCACCGTGTCGGCGAAGAGCTTGCGGCTGTCGCGCTGGTCGAGGTAGTAGCCGGTCTTGTGGCCCTCGGCCACGTCGAGCGTGAGCTGCCAGTCGTGTTCGCGCAGGGTGAGTTCGGTGTCGCCATCGCCACGCAGCCAGCCCGTCACTTCCGGCAGGCCCTCGAGGCCGCGGCTGCTGGCGTCACTGCGTTCGTAGAGCCTCGTGAGCCCGGTGCTGGCCAGCAGCAGGTCGGCGAGCGTCTTCTTCCAGCGTTCGGCGCCGGCGCTCAGGAACTGCGCGCACAGCGTGTCGCCGTAGCGGTCGACGATCAGGCCCGGCAGGCCGTCGGCTTCGCCGTGGATGAGCCGCATCGCATCGCTTGCGATCGGCAGATGGGCGCGGATGTCGATCGCCTTGCGGATGCGGCGCTCGAAGAAGGCGGCGTCGATGCGCTCGGCCTCGTCGAAGCTCCACGCCCGCACGCGGATCTGGGACTGCGGGCTGAAGGCCGCCCAGGCGAGGAACTTGCCGTCGCGTGCATTCACGCGCACGGTCTCGCCGGGGTCGGCCTTGCCGGAATGGATGCTGCTCTCGAAGACCCAGGGGTGACGCTTCAGCAGCGAGCGCTCCTTGCCTTCTCGCAGGGTGATGACTTTCATGGACGCGATTGTCGCGCCCGATGGCCGTTGCCATCTTCAGTGCTTGACGTTCATCGTGATGACCGCACCCAGCACCTTGGTGCCTTCGGTGTCGTAGGCCGCGACCGGCACCTCGATGTTGCCGGGCTGCGACCAGTCGACGCCGTCGCATTCGGTGACCACGCGGATGTCGGTCTTGGCCTTGGCCAGGTACTGCACCGTCATGCCGATGGGCAGCCAGCGCGCGCCTTCGGGGATGGACACGTCGGTGCAGGTGCCGGCCACCAGCTCGGCGCCGTTGCACAGCGCGATGGCGTGCACCGTGCCGATGTGGTTGTGCACCTTGCGCTGGTTGCGGATGCGCACTTCGGCGAAGCCCTTGCGCAGGTCGATGAACTGCGGCTCGATGCTCGCGAAATAAGGCGCCACGTTGCCGATGGCGGCGGAGAAGGTCTCGGGGCCGAGTTGCTGGAAGAGGGCGAGGTTCTGGCTCATTTCATGGACTCCGTGCTGAAGTTGATGGAGGCGGCGTGGTGGAGGAAGCGCGCGACGACCGCGAGTTCGTCGTTCGTGAACCCCTTGGTGAGCTGGGCGTTCACGCGTGCGAGCAGGGGCTGGGCCTGCGCCACCACCTCGCGGCCCTTGTCGGACAGGTAGAGGCGGCTCGAGCGCCCGTCCTGCTCGCAGGGCCGGCGCTCGATCAGACCGTTCTCTTCCATTCGACTGACGAGACCGGTGATGGCCGAGTTCTTGAGCTGCAGCTGCGCCGTCAGGTCCTTCAGCTGGCAACCCTCTTGCGACTGGATGGCGAACAGCGCCACCACCTGCGTGCCCGACACCTCGAGCCCGGTGCTGAACACCCGATCGGCCGATCGGAACAGGTTCTGGCGCGCTTGCGCGATCAGGTGGAAGAGACGTGGTTTCACGAGCCGCACATCGATTTGCTACGCATGCGGACTATATTATTCCGCATGCGTAGTAATTGCAAGCGCAGCGAGGCAAGATCGAGCAACGCCCGAGGGTCCGGCTCCGCCGGCCCGATGGGTGGCGCCCCTTGGGGGCAGGAGCGTCAGCGACTGGGGGACCGTTTTTTTGCCCGAGGGTGAGCGGCGTCGTACACCTTCGCGAGGTGCTGAAAGTCGAGCTTGGTGTAGACCTGGGTCGTCGTGATGTTGGCGTGGCCCAGCAGCTCCTGCACGGCGCGCAAGTCACCGCTGGACTGCAGCAGATGCGACGCGAACGAGTGCCGCAGCATGTGCGGGTGCACGTGCGTGGGCAGGCCGGCTTGCAATGCGCGCGTCTTCAGCCGTGAACGCACCTGGCTCGCAGTGAGCCGGGTGCCGCGCTGGCTGACGAAGAGCGCCGTCTCGCCCTGCGCCGCCATCGTGCCGCGCTGTTCGAGCCAGGCCCGCAAGGCGGCCAGCGCGGGCCCGCCGACCGGCACGCTGCGCCGCTTGCGGCCCTTGCCCAGCACGTGGGCCGTGGCATCGGCGGCGTCGATCCAGCCCGCCGCCTCGGCGCTCGGCTGCACGTCGAGCGCGACCAGCTCGCCGACACGCAGGCCGCAGCCATACAGCAGCTCGACGATGCAGTGGTCCCGTGCGGCCAGCGCCGGGCCGCCGTGTTCGTCGGCCTGCTCGGCCAGCGCCACGGCGTGGTCGACCGACAGCGCCTTCGGCAAGGGCTTGGCCGCCTTCGGCGCACGCACGCCCTCCACCGGGTTCAGCGCGACCAGCCCCTCGCGCCCGGCCCAGCGGTAGTAGCCGCGCCAGGCCGAGAGCACGAGCGCGATGCTGCGGGAAGCGAGGCCTTGCGCATGCAACTGCGCAGCCCAGCGGCGCACGTGGTGCACCTGCGCCACGCGCGGTGAGGCGAGCTTTGCTTCGGCAGCAAACGCCTGCAGGCGCTGCAGCGCATCGCCGTAGAGCGTGAGCGTGCGCTGGGCCAGCCGCCGCTCGACTTCGAGGTGAACAAGATGCCGCCGCAGGTCCTCGTCCAGGCTGGCGGCTGCAGTCATGGAGCTCAGGTGACCGGCAACAGGCGCGCAAGGCCGGCGCTCGCGATCTCGCCGATGCGCACCAGGAACTCGGTGCCCATGTCGGCGCTGTAGCGCGTCGGGTCGGGCGAAGCCAGCACCAGCAGGCCGAAAGCCTCCGGCGCGCCGCCGTGATGCAGCGGAATGAGAGCCATCGAAGCCACCGAGCGCGGGTCCTCCAGCCACGACGCGGCCTCGAAGCCGGCGTTGACGCCGCAATACGGCAGGCTCAGGCTCGACGCGAAGCTGCGCGCGTCGTCGCTGACCGGTTTGGCGAAGCCGAGCATCCCGAAGGCCTCGGCCGCACCCCACACGCGGATGGCCGCCTGCGGGATGAGGAACTGGTGCTTGAGCTCGCTCACCAGCACGTCGGGCAGGTCGCCCGGGTTGGCGGTGAGCATGATGGCGCGCGTCCACCGGTGCAGCTTGTCGGCGATGGCCACGTTCTCCTGTCCGTGGCGGATCATCTCGACAATGCGCTGCTCCAGCCCCTTGTGCTTCTCGCGCAGCATTTCCATCTGCCGCTCCTGCAGCGAGACGGCACGCTGCCCGTGCGGGCTCATGATCTGGATGGAGGCGAGCAGCTCGGCATGCCGCTCGAAGAACCCCGGCGTGTTGGCGAGGTAGTTGGCGATGTCCTGCTCGGTGATGGCTTGGATGCTCACAACGAAATTTCTCCTTCGAAAACGGTCACGGCGGGACCGGTCATCAAGACGTGCGAATCACCGCCCTGCCATTCGATCGTGAGCCGGCCGCCGCGCGCGTCGACATCCACACGCGCATCGAGCAGACCGAGACGTATGCCGGCCACCACCGCCGCACAGGCGCCGGTGCCGCAGGCGAGCGTCTCGCCGGCGCCGCGCTCGTACACGCGCAGGCGGATGTGGCTGCGGCTCACGACCTGCATGAAGCCGGCGTTGACCTTGCGCGGGAAATGCGGGTCGGCCTCGATCAGCGGGCCGTGCGTCTCGACCGGCGCGTGGTCCACGCTGTCGACCACCTGCACCGCGTGCGGATTGCCCATCGAGAGCACCGCGACGTCGTCGACCACCCCGTCGCCCACGTCGAGCGGCCAGAGTTCGAAGCCACCCTGCCGGCGCGGCGTCGCGCCTTGCGGGTCGAACGGGATCTGCGCGTGGTCGAAGACCGGGGCGCCCATGTCGACCGTCACCCGCCCGTCGTCCTGCAGGCGCAGCTCGAGCAGGGTGTTCATGGTGTCGACGCGGATCACCTTCTTGTCGGTGAGGCCACGGTCACGCACGAAGCGCACGAAGCAGCGCGCCCCGTTGCCGCACTGCTCGACTTCGTCGCCGCTGCCGCCGTTGAAGATGCGGTAGCGGAAGTCCACCCCGGGTGTGCGGCTCTTCTCCACCACGAGGATCTGGTCGGCGCCGATGCCGTAGCGGCGGTCACCGAGCTGGCGGTACTGCTCGGGGCTCAGCTCGAGCGGCTGCTGCGTGGCATCGAGCACGACGAAGTCGTTGCCCGCGCCTTGCATCTTGGTGAACCGGAGTTGCATGAGCGGGATTATCGCCCCCCAGTCGCTTCGCCCCTGCCCGCGAGGGCGCCGTCCGGCTCGGGGCGGCCCGGCGCCGGACCGGTCGGCGCTCGGTTCAGTAGAGCCCGGGTTGGCCTGCCGGGCGCGTCTTGAAGCGCTTGTGCACCCACAGGTACTGCGCCGGGTTGCGGCGGATCTCGCGCTCGATCCAGCGGTTCATCGCGGCCGTGTCGGCCACGGGGTCGTCCGTCGGGAAGTTCTCGAAGGGCTCTCCGAAATGCACCCGGTAGCCCTGCCCGCCCGGCAGCATCTCGGCCACCACCGGCTGCACCACCATGTCGAGCGCGCGTGCCATGCGTGACGGCGCGAGCAGGGTCGCCGCCGACACGCCGAAGAAGGGCACGAAGGCGGCGTCGCGCTCGCCGAAGTCCATGTCGGGCAGGTTGAAGAACGCGTGGCCCTTGCGGATGGCGCGGATCAAGGGCAGCGCCTTGTCGCTGCGCGGGAAGATCTCGGCCTTCTCGCCGAAACGCAGCCGGCCCTTGCGGATGATGTCGTCCATCACCGGGTTGCTCTGCGCCTGGTACATCGAGCACGCGTACTGGTCCTGGAACAGGAGCACCGCGACCCCGGCCACGTCGAGCCCCATGAAGTGCGGCACCAGCCACATCACCGGCTTCGGGCTGCGCTCGGCGAGCTTCACGTCGCCTTCGACGTGGATCAGGCTCTTGAGCCGCTCGGCCGGGGCGAACCACAGCAGGCTGCGCTCGAGGATGCTGCGGCCGAGCCAGCGGAAGTGCTCGCGGGCCAGGCGGTGGCGCTGGTCGGGTGCCAGTTCGGGAAAGCACAGCTCCAGGTTGCGCAGGGCCACGCGTCGGCGCGCGCCGGCCAGCCCGTAGAGCAGCATCCCGGTGGCGCTGCCGATGGCGGCCAGCACCGGCAGCGGCAGCAGGTGCAGCACCCACATCACCCCCAGCAGCAGACGTGCCCCCCAGGTCGCGGCCAAAGCATTCATTCCTGTCGTTCCTGGGCGTCGCCGGCGGCCGGGGCCCGCGGCGCCTTGTATCGGTGATAGCCCCACAGGTACTGCTGCGGGCACTGGCGGATCAGAGCTTCCATGGCACGGTTGATGGCGGCCGCGGATTCTGCGCCATCGGCCGGCAGGGCTTCCGGAAACGGGAAGAAGCGCTGCACATAACCGGCCCCGCGTGGCAGGCGCTCCACCCAGGTCAGCAGCAGTTCGGCGCCGGTCTGCTGCACCAGGCGGGTGGCCAGCGTCATCGTGTAGGCCTCGCGCCCGAAGAACGGCGCCCACACGCCCATGCCTTCGGGCGGCACCTGGTCGGGCAGCAGGCCCACCATCTCGCCCTTGCGCAGCGCGCGGATCATCTGGCGCACGCCGGCCAGCGTGGCCGGGGCGGCGAAGAGCTGCGGCCGCTCGCGCGAGGTCTTCACCAGTTCGCGCAGCCAGGGCTTGCGCGCCGGGCGGTAAAGCACCGTGATCGGCCGGGTGGCGCCGAAGCGTTCGGCAATCGCCTGCGCCGCCACCTCGAAGCAGCCCATGTGGGGCGTGAGCAGCAACACGCCCTTGCCGCGGGCCAGGGCCGCCGCCAGCAAGCTCTCGCCTTCGAAGCGCACGCGCGGCAGGATCGGCTCGTCTGGCTTGCGCATCCAGAGAAAAGGCAATTCCATGACCATGCGCCCCGCCGAGGCGATGGCCGGCTTCCACTGCGCCGGGCTCAACCCGGCCTGGGCCGCGTTGGCCGCCATACGGCGCCTATAGGTCGGCGACAGCAGATAGGTGACCCAGCCCAGAAAGGCGCCCAGGGCGTGAAGCAATGCGAGCGGCAGACTCGCAAACCAGTGGAAGAGCGTGAGCATCTGCTTCTTATAATCAGCGCCAATCGCCGAGTTACTGAACTACTTGCGGGGCGATTCAAAAATCCTGCTAAAGCGTTCGCCGCTCTTAAGACCCAC
>DASWSY010000305.1:0-4538 GCA_036402415.1 Rhizobacter sp.
GTAGAGAAGCTTTTCCACGTTCGGGTCGAGATCGTTCACGAAGATCTGGCCGCCGCCATGCAGCACACCGCGCACCAGAGGCTTGGTGATGAGCCGGCTGAGCAGCACCGAGTTGAAGGTGACCTCGCCCTGCGCAGAGTAGTAGTTCTTGTACATGTCGCTGGCGCGGATGACGTCGGCGGTGCTCAAGAGGCTCACCGGCGCGGCCGACGGCCGCACCCGAAAGGCACCGCCGGCGCCGTTCGCGTCGTCATGGCACCCCGCCCCCGCACACGTGTTGGTGACCGGCGGATTGGAGCCGATGATCGGCAGCGACGCCAGAAAAATCGGATTGATGCAGCGCTGGAAATACGGGAAGGACAGCGAGCGACCGCCGCTGCCTCCTCCGCTGTTGCCGATGTCGGGCGGGTTGCCGAGCGGCGTCCCGCCGCCGCAACCCGTCACGAGGGCCACCAGGGCCGCGCCGATGGCGCACGCAGGCCCCTGAATGACACGTTCTTTCGTTATTGACATCCGGTCTGGATCCAGTTTGCGATCGCCTGATAGTTCGGGCTGCCCACCGGCAGGATGGCGGCAGTGCCACCGGCCGGGTGCGGGTTGCTCGAAGGACGGCTGAGCAGGTAGTTGGACGCCGGGTTGCAGGTGTCCGAGATCATCGAGAGTGTCACACCGAAGTCGCCCTCGGTGCTACCGGTCAGCACGAAGCGGTTGCGGCGGAACGACGTGCCGGGAGCCGGGTCGCTCGGGTCGTTGCTGCCGAGCGCCTGGTGGCAGGCGGCAGCGCAGGTGCTGCGCAGGATCGGCTGCACGATGGCGGCGAAGCTCGCCTCCGACAGGCCATTGACGGAGCGCACGCCGCCGTTCGGGTTGAACGGATCGTTGTAGTACTGGCCGCCGAGGTCCATCCACTCCGTGACCAGACGCAGTTCGGCCTTGTTGAGCAGGGTCGAATGGTCGGGCGCGGTGTTGGGCGGGTTCGGGTGCGCGGTGCGGGCGGCCGCGCCGGCCATCAGGTCCTCGCCGAAGAGGATCTCGCCAAGGCGGCTCTTGCGCGTGCCGCCGGCCGAGTTGGCGGCGCCCGAACTGGTTTCCACCAGCGGTGCGCCACGTTCGATCATGGGCTCGCCGTCACGCACCACGATCTGCGGCAGGCCGGTGTCGGGGTCGATGATCGGGTCGCCGAGCAGCAGCTCCTCGTAGGAGGTCATGCGGCCGGTGCCGGAGGTGCTGCCGCGCAGGTCGAGCACCGCGGTGTCGGCGTGGCAGTTGGTGCAGGTGTGGGCACCAGCCGGGCCACGGGCACGCGTCCACAGGGGCTGGATGTGCTCGGGGTAGTTGATGATGCCGCGGCGCACCCCGGTGGTGGCCGGCGCGGGCGTCTGCAGGTCGTCGGCCGGGTTGGCATTGCCGGTGTAGCGCACGAGGATCGGTGCGCGGGCGGTGATGCCGGTCTGGGCGGTGTCGGCCCAGACGTCGGTGAAGTCGAGGTCGGCCTGAAGGGCGAGCGCGGCAGGCGTCTGGCGGGTGCGGGTCGCGGCCATGGTCTCGCCGGTCTGGCGGGTGCCGGCGATCGACGCACGCAGCGCGGCCGGCATGGTGTTGACCACCACGCCCGAGTTCAGCGAGGCGCCACGGCGCGGGCTGTGGCAGCCGTCGCAGGTGCGGCGCTCGCCGGGGCGGACCTGGATCCAGTTGGTGTGCGTCTGGATGGCGCGGCCCTTGGCGTCGATGATCGACAGCGCCAGCGGCGTGTCGGCCGGCACGTGCAGCTTGAAGGAACCATCGGGCTCCACCGGGGCGTAGCCGAGGATCTGCTGCTGCTCGAATTCGGTTTCGCCAATGGAACTGCGCAGGCCGGTCATGCCTTGCGGCGGGGCGACGGCGCGCATGGCGCGCACGAAGCGCACCGGGGTGCAGTGGTAGGCGGGGTTGGCCGGATCCTTGAGCGCGAGGATGTCGGGCACCGTGGTGCGTGTCTCGCTCTCTTCATGCGGCGGCGTGGTCATCGCAATGCCGCGGGCGCAGTTGGCCGGGCGGTCGGCTGCGGTCAGCATCTGCTCGCCCATGCGGTTGAGGCCGTCCGTGTCGTAGACGCTGCGCACCTCGATCAGCGCCATGTTCTGCGCCGCGAGCGTGGCGTCGACTTCGGTCGGCTGCGTGGCGTTCGGCGTGTCGCGGCGCTGGATCGCGATCGGGTCGGTGTACATGAAGCCGTCGGGCGGCGACGCCACGATCGACATCTGCTGCGTGGCCGGGTTGTACATGTGGATGGCGTACACCGGACGACGGTTCTGCTGGAAGCGGTTGGCGGCGAGCTCGGCGGCCATCAGGTTGCGGGCGCCGACGCGGGCGAAGGCCACCGGGTCCAGGTTCTGGGCGATCGCGCAGGGGCGCAGCACGTTGCCGGCCTGGGTGTCGATCACGTCGCAGGTGGCGTAGCTGAGCAGCACGCGGTTGGTGCCATCCCACAGCGGGTACGGCGTGGTCACGCGGCCGTACATCGAGATGCCCATGCCGTCGTTCAGCCGTTGTTCGGTCACCTGGCGCTGGCCGCCCTGGGCCGGCGCACTGACGAAGGCGCGGGTGTTGTTCTCGGAGTAGTTGAAGGCGTCGATGACCATCAGTGCCCCGCCCTCCTGCGTGCCCGACAGCGGCATCAGCGAGCTGGTGAGGTGGCCGCGGTAGGGGCCGGCCGGGTCCATGTCGCGCGGATGCAGGAAGCTGTTGCCCGGGCTTTGCGCGCCGTAGAGCACGAACATGTCGGTGCCGTCGGGCTTGGAGCGGAACACGGCGAAGCGGTTGCGGTCGCCCACGTGCTCCCAGCGCGAGAACATGATGTCGCCGTTGGGGCGCACCACCGGGTTGCGGTCATGGGACTGGTTGAACGAGATCTGCCGGATGTTGCCGCCGTTGGCGTCCATCACGTGCAGGTTCATCACCGCCTCGCGCTCGTACTCGTCGAGCGCCTTGTAGTCGACGCCGAGCGCCTGGTTCGTCGTGACCCCCTGGATGACGGCGCGTCGCGCCTTCTCCTGGCGGTTGGACGAGAACACGAAGCCGCCATCGGGCAGGTAGTACGGGTCGACGTCGTCGTCGGTGGTCGAGCTGGTGACGCGGCGCAGCGTGCCGTTGGCCAGCCCGTTGGTCATGTCGTATTCCCAGATGTTCCAGCGACCGGTACAAGCAGCCACGCCATCGATCTGGGAGGTGTTGGAGGTGGGACAGCGCAACGCGAAGACGATCTTGCGGCCGTCGTACGAGACCTCGGGGTCGGAGGCGTCGCCGTTGCCCTGCGTGATGCCGGCGGTGACGTTGTGCTCGGGGGCGCTGGGCGACGACTTCTCGCGGATCATCAGGTCGCCGCCGGCCGCGAAGTTCGCACCGTCGGTCGGGTTCATGCCGAGGCTGGTCGAACGCTTCACGTAGGCCACCGGCACGTCGCCGTTGACCGTGACGGTGTCGCCGGAGTCCGTGCTGCTGCCGCTGCCGCAACCGGCCAGCACGACACTCGCGCAGACCGCGATGCACGCCAGGGCATGCTTTCTTGTGAGGACTTCTTTCATGTTCACCTCCTATTGAGTCCGATTTGTCATCAACACTTGCCGGTCACTGCGACGGCGCAGCCGCGCCATCCCGCAACCCTGAGGAGTAGTGCAGCGCCCCTTCGGCGTCGACCACCACCGCATCCACACCCGGCTGCGACTCGACGAGTCGCATGCCGGCATCCAAACCCATCACGAAGAGGCACTTGGACAGCGCCTCGCTCGTCAGCCCGTCGGCGGCCAGGATCGTCACGCTGCGCAGCGCTTGCGGCGAACGGCCGGTGCGCGGGTCGAGCAGGTGGTGATGGCGCACGCCGTCTTGCATGAAGAAGCGCTCGTAGTCGCCCGAGGTGGAGATGGACGTGTCTTCCAGTGGCAGCACCGCCACCACGCCGCTGTCGCGCCGCGGGTCGCGGATGCCGATGCTCCAGGGGCGGCCGCCACGGTCGCCCATCACGTAGCTGTCGCCGCCGGCGGCCACCGAGGCGTTGGCGATGCCCATGCGGCGCAGGATGGCCACGCTGGTGTCGACCGCATGACCCTTGGCGAAGCCGCCAAGGTCGATGCGCACGCCCTCGCGGGCAAAGCGCAGCGTGCGCTGCTCGCGGTCGAGGACGAGGTGGCGCCAGCCGACGGTCGGACGGGCGGCGGCCACGGCCTCGTCGCTCGGCCTGACGCCGGCGCGGTAGTCGTAGAGCTGCCCGACGCCGGCGTAGGTGATGTCGAAGGCGCCGTCGGAGAGCTTGGAGAAGTCGATGGCCCGCGCCACCAGGCGCGCCATCTCGGCCGACAGCGGCACCGCACGGCGTGCCGCCTCGCGGTTGATGACCGACAGCTCGGAGTCCGGCTTGTGCGGGCTCATCGTGCGGTCGATGCGGTCCATCTCGGCCATCACCGCGTCGATCGCGGCTTCGCCCAGCTCGCGCCGCGGCGCCCACAGCTCCACGCGCACCGAGGTGCCCATGATGGCTTCCTCGCGGCTCATCCACTCGCCAT
>DASWSY010000306.1:0-7061 GCA_036402415.1 Rhizobacter sp.
GAACTGGGCCCTGCCGTTCGAGGCGGTCGCCGGGATCGTGCGCGCCCGGCGCCCGGGCATGCCGGTGGCGCTGGCGTTCCTGGAGTTCATGAGCCCGGCCCTGCCTGAAGCGGGGGCACGACTGGCTGCCCAGGGCTGCACCGAGGTCGCCGTGGTGCCCCTCTTCCTGGGCGCGGGTGGGCATGTCCGCAAGGACCTTCCCGCGCTGCTCGCCGAACTGGCAGCGCAGCACCCGCAGGTGGTCTGGTCGCTGCAGCCCGCCATCGGCGAGATCGACAGCGTCGTGCAGGCCATGGCCGAGGCGGCCCTGCGGCTGGGCGAGCCACCGCCGCTCTAAGACATCGAGTGGAATAATCCGGGCAGCTCACATACTGCTCTGGATATATGAACCTGCACCAGTTCCGGTTTGTCCAAGAGGCGGTCCGGCGCGACCTCAACCTGACCGAGACCGCCAAGGCCCTGTTCACCTCGCAGCCCGGCATCTCCAAGGCCATCCTCGAACTCGAGGGCGAGCTCGGCGTGGACATCTTCGCTCGCCACGGCAAGCGGCTGCGGCGCATCACCGAGCCCGGGCAGCACGTGCTCAAGAGCATCGAGATCATCATGCGCGAGGTCAACAACCTGAAGCGTATCGGCGAAGAGTTCTCCAAGCAGGACAGCGGCACCCTCTCCATCGCCACCACCCACAGCCAGGCGCGCTATTTCCTGCCCGAGCCGCTGGCTCAGCTGCGCAAGCGCTTCCCGAAGGTCAACATCAGCCTGCATCAGGGCTCGCCGGCGCAGGTGGCGCAGATGCTGCTCGCCGAGGTGGCCGACATCGGCATCGCCACCGAATCCATCGGCGACGTGGACGAGCTCGTGTCGCTGCCCTGCTACGAATGGCAGCACGCGGTGGTCATGCCGGCCAGTCATCCGCTGGCCCCGCACGAGCGCCTCACGCTGGAAGACCTGGCGCGCGAACCGATCGTGACCTACCACCCCTCCTTCAGCGGCCGCACGCGCGTGGACCAGGCCTTCGCCGCACGCCACCTCAAGCCCAACATCGTGCTCGAGGCCATCGACGCCGACGTCATCAAGACCTACGTGCGGCTCGGCCTGGGGGTGGGCATCGTGGCCGAGATCGCGGTGCGCGACGACCCGCCCGGCGGCGAGCTCATCGCCCGCCCGGTGGGCCACCTGTTCGGCCGCAGCATCACGCGCGTGGCCTTCAAGCGCGGCGCCTACCTGCGCAACTTCGTCTTCGCGTTCGCCGAGATGCTCTCCGACCGGCTCAACCGCAACCTCATCACCAAGGCGATGAACACGCGCGACGGCGCGACCGACATCACCGACTACCAGCTATGAGCACCTCCTTCGCCCCGCCCCCCGTCAAGAGCCGGCTGCCGCAGGTCGGCACGACCATCTTCACCGTGATGTCGGCCCTGGCGCAGCAGCACGGCGCCGTCAACCTCGGCCAGGGCTTCCCCGACTTCGATTGCGACCCGCGCCTGCTCGACGCGGTGAACGCGGCCATGCGGCGCGGCCTCAACCAGTACCCGCCGATGGCGGGCGTGCCGGCGCTGCGCGAGGCTGTCGCCGCCAAGATCGCGCGTCTCTACGGCCACGCCTACGACCCGGTGAACGAGATCACCATCACGGCCGGCGCGACGCAGGCCATCCTCACCGCCATCCTCGCAATCGTGCACCCGGGCGACGAAGTGATCGTGCTCGACCCGTGCTACGACAGCTACGAGCCCAACATCGAACTCGCCGGTGGCCGGGCCGTGCACGTGCCGCTCACGCCGCGCAGCTTCCGCCCCGATTTCGACCGCATCGCCGCCGCCCTCGGGCCGCGCACACGGGCCATCCTCGTCAACACGCCGCACAACCCGAGCGCGACCGTGTGGTCCGCCGAGGACATGCAGCGCCTGGCCGAAGTGCTGCGGCCCACCGGCGCCATCGTGATCGCCGACGAGGTGTACGAGCACATGGTGTTCGACGGCATGCGGCACGAGAGCGTGTCGCGCCACCCGGAGCTGGCCGCGCGCAGCTGCGTGGTGTCGAGCTTCGGCAAGACCTACCACGTGACCGGCTGGAAGGTGGGCTACGTGGCCGCACCCGTCCCCTTGATGGCCGAGTTCCGCAAGGTCCACCAGTTCAACGTCTTCACGGTCAACACGCCGGTGCAGCACGGCCTCGCCGACTACATGGCCGACCCGGCGCCCTACGAGCAGCTCGCCGGCTTCTACCAGCGCAAGCGCGACCTCTTCCGCCAGGGCCTGGCGTCGACCCGGCTCAAGCTGCTGCCCACCGCGGGCAGCTACTTCCAGAGCGTCGACTACTCCGAGGTCAGCGAACTGAAGGAAGAAGACTTCTGCCGCTGGCTGACCACCGAGGTCGGCGTCGCGGCCATTCCGATCTCGGCCTTCTACCCCGGCGGCTTCGAGCAGAAGCTCGCTCGCTTCTGCTTCGCGAAGAAGGACGAGACCCTGCAACTCGCGCTGCAGCGGCTCAGCGCTCGTTTTTCCTGACGTCCTTCGGTTCGAGCTCTTCCAGCGTCAGCGGCAACCGCTCGGAAGAGACGTCGAGGTCGAGCGAAAAGCTCGCCGCAGGCTCGGCGGGCGGGGGGGCCTCGGGAGACGCCGGCACGCTCGTCATCGTCGACGAGGGCGTGTCCCCGATGGGCAGCAGCAAGTCCACGCCCTCCACTTCCACGTCGCGCTCCGCCAGGTCACGCGCGGTGCTGTAGAGGAAAAGCAGCTCCCGGTAGGCGGGCACGTCGAAGGTCGGGCCGGCATCGCGTCGGAACAGCGCTGCATCCAGCAGGCCCATCGCCTGCGAAGGCCGGTTCCACACGTCCTGCAGGCGCTGCATGACCTCGGGGTAGCCTTCGAGGTTGAGGCCCTGTTCGGGGTCGACGTCCCACTCGGGGGCATAGGCATTGAAGCGGCGGTTGAACCGCTCGCGGATGCGGTCGTAGGGCTCGCGTTCCCCGCGGCGGCGGTAGATCTCAAGCAGTTTCAGGTAAGGCAGCGGACTCACCCCGCCAGTGCTGCGCACGTGGCCCATCAGCAGGTCGATCGCCGCTTCGTCCTGGCCGAGCACCACGAAGAACTCGGCCTGCTGCTCCAGGTCGATCAACTCTTCGGCCGACATCGGCCGGCGCGGCTCGACCGCGGACTCCGGCTCGGTCGCCTTCTGGGGCACGACCGGGGCAGGCACGGCAGGGGCCGGAGGATCCGGCAAGGTCGGCACGGCAGGCAGCGCCTGCGGCGCCGACACGGCCGCCCCCGAGGTGCTGGGCACGCCGGACGCGGACAGCACGTCGTCAAGCGGTCCGACCGCCGGAGAGCCGGGCGGCTGCTCGGCCCACCAGGCCGCGGCCGCTCGGTCGCGCCGTCGCAGCCACACCATCGCCACCAGCGCCCCCGTCAGCAGCAGGCACAGGAAGACCAGGAGGTAGACGAGCGGATTGGCGTAGCGGCTCGCCTCGGCGGCACGCACGCGCGCCTGCATCTGTTCGAGCGATCTCTGCGTGGACTCGCTGTCGGCGCGCAGCTTCAGCAGTGCGGCTTCCATCGCCTTCAGGCGCTCCTGCTCCTCGCGCCGCTGCGCGGTCTCAGGGTCGACGTCGCGCGGCATGGCACCGGACGCGGCACCTTCGGGCGGCAGGCTCAGCCGCGTCTCCATCTGCAACTGGGGCAGGATCAGCGCATCGGCCTCGACCGGGTCGAGCCGAAGCACCGACCCGCTCGACCTCGGCGGTGGCGCTGGCGCGCGAGCCTTGCGCGTGGTGGCCGGCTCCTCGCGGCTGCGTGCACGCGCCCGCGCGCCGGGTGCGGGCGGGGCCGACGCAGGTCCGGCCGACGGCACGGCCGACAGCAGCGGCGACACCGCGGTCTCGGCACGATCGGGCACGAAAGCGTCGGGCCCGGTGCTCGTGGCCAGCTCTGCCGCACCCGGCGGGTCGGCGAGCAAGGTGAGGTTGCGCGACAAGTTCACGGGGCAGCCGAGGTGCAGATGCAGCCCCACCACCGGCTCATCGACCGCGACCGCGGTGCCCACGCGCAGGCGCCGCTCACCGGTGGTCGTGGCCGTCTCCAGACGCACGCGCACGAGGTTGTCGGGCAGGCTGCGGTCACCGAAGCTCACGTCGGCCTTCACGCAGCGTGTGTCGAGGGATTCGCCGGCATCGAGCCGCAGGGCGACGGTGACGTCGAGCGGCTGCCCGAGAACCGCGGCACCGCCGACCCGACCGAGGCCCAGCGCCGTCGCGGCGTCCGTGCCGAGCGCAAGGGCCAGCAGGAGCGCGAGCGAGGTGACGGGTCTCTGCATTCGTGGGACGACGAAGGTAGCGGATCACTCTAGCATGACGGGCCCGTTTTCCGAGGCGAAGCATGGCTCGCGGAGCGGCATTCCATGCTGCATGACACAATGCCGCGTGCGCCTTTCGCGCGCCCACCACGCCTCACACATGCCCTCAGAACTGCACGCCGAACGCCGCGATGCGACCCTGGTCCTGACCCTCAGCGACCCGGCCACGCGCAACACGCTGTCGGAACAGGTCTTCGCCGCCGGGATCGAGGCGCTCGACGTGGCCGAGAGCGACGCCAGCGTGCGCTGCATCGTGCTGCGCGGCGAAGGCGACGCCTTCTGCGCCGGTGGCAACCTGCAGCGCCTCAAGGCCAATCGCCAGGCCGATCGTTCGGTGCAGGACAACATGCTCCAGCGCTTCCACGATTTCGTCGAAGCCTTGCGCGTCTTCCCCAAGCCGGTCATCGCCGCCGTCGAAGGTGCGGCCGCGGGTGGCGGCTTCTCGCTCGCGCTCGCGTGCGACCTGATCGTCGCCGCCGACGATGCGAAGTTCATCCTCTCGTATGGCCGCATCGGCCTCTCGCCCGACGGCGGCGCGAGCTGGCAGTTGATGCAGCGACTGCCGCGCCAATTGGTGCTGCAGATGCTGTGGCTCTTCGAGCCGGTGAGCGCCGCGCAGCTTCACGCGCATGGCATCGTCAACTGGGTCGTGCCCAAAGGCCAGGCGAGCACGCAGGCCTTCGCCATCGCCGAGAAGCTCGCGGCCTGCGCGCCGAATGCGATCGCCAGCGCCAAGGAGCTCGTGAACCAATGGCCCGAGCGCAGCCTCGCGCAACAGCTCGACCTCGAACGCGATCACTTCCTCGACAACTTCTTTCACCCGAACAGCGCCGAAGGCCTGCAGTCTTTCCTGGACAAGCGGCCTCCGGCATTCGAATGAGACGACGCGATCCGCTGTCACGACAGAGACAACCATGAACAGCCCCGTTCTTACAATCGAAGAGCAGTCCAACATCGAGGCCGGCGCGTGGTTCTCCAAACTCTCACAAGCTCTGCGCGAGTCCATCCTCTCGAGGGCGCATGTGCGGCGCCTCGCCGATGGCGCGATGCTCTCGTCGCGCGGCGCACCGGCCGAAAGCTGGTCGGGTGTGGCCAAGGGCGCGGTGCGCGTGAGCTCGGTGTCACTCTCAGGCAAGGAGATCACGCTGACCTACGTCGAACCCGGCGTTTGGTTCGGCGACATCTCGCTCTTCGACGGCTTCCCGCGCACGCACGATTCGTATGCGCATGGCGACACCACGCTGCTCGTGGTGCGCAAGGCCGACTTCCAGGAACTGCTCGCGCAGTTTCCCGAGCTCTACGAAGCGCTGCTGCGCCTGAACTGCCGGCGCCTGCGCCTGATGTTCGACATGATCGAAGACCTCAACACGCGCCCGCTCTCGGCACGCCTGGCCAAGCAGATCCTGCTGCTGGCGCGCGGCTATGGCGTGAAGCAGGGAGACGAGACGCGCATCGGCCTGCAGCTCGCACAGGAAGACCTGGCGCAACTGCTGGGCGCCTCGCGCCAGCGCGTCAACCAGGAACTGAAGGGCTTCGAGCGCGCCGGTGCGGTGCGCATCGAGCCGACGCGGCTTGTCGTGCTCTCGCGCGAGAAGCTGATCTCACTCGCCGAACGCTGACGGCACCCTGGTGCCGGTGACCTGATGAGTACCGACACCAGTCCCCATTCGATCGACACGCAGGCGCTCGAGCGCTACCTGCAGGCCCACCTGCCCGGCTATCGCGGGCCGCTTCAGCTCGAGAAGTTCAAGGGCGGCCAGTCGAACCCCACCTACAAGCTCGTCACGCCGGAACGCTCGTACGTGATGCGCTCCAAGCCCGGGCCGGTGGCGAAGCTGCTGCCCTCGGCGCATGCGATCGAGCGCGAGTACCGCGTCATGTCCGCACTGCAGGGCAGCGCCGTGCCCGTGCCGCAGATGCACCTGCTGTGCGAAGACGAATCGGTGATCGGCCGCGCCTTCTTCATCATGGAGTTCATGCAGGGCCGCGTGCTGTGGGAGCAGTCGCTCCCCGGCATGAGCCGCGACGAGCGCGCCGCGCTCTACGACGAGATGAACCGCGTGATCGCCGCCCTGCACCAGGTCGACGTGAAGTCCGTGGGCCTGGCCGACTACGGCAAGCCCGGCAGCTACTTCGAGCGCCAGATCGCGCGCTGGAGCAAGCAGTACGTCGCCTCCATCACCCAGCCGATCGAGGCGATGGACCGCTTGATGGAATGGCTGCCGGCGCACATGCCTGCCAGCGCGCGCGACGAGTCGCAGGTGTCGATCGTGCACGGCGACTACCGCCTCGACAACCTGATGTTCCACCCGAGCGAGCCGCGCGCCATCGCCGTGCTCGACTGGGAGCTGTCGACACTCGGCCACCCGCTCGCCGACTTCAGCTACCACTGCATGTCGTGGCACATCCCGCAGGCCACTTTCCGCGGGATCGGTGGGCTCGATCTTGCGTCGCTGGGCATTCCGCTCGAGGCCCACTACCTGCGTCGCTACTGTGAGCGCACCGGCCGCCACGATGTGGCCACGGTCGAAGCCGATTGGAATTTCTACCTCGCCTACAACCTCTTCCGCGCTGCCGGCATCTCGCAGGGCATCGCCAAGCGCGTGGAGAACGGCACCGCCTCCAGCGCCGAGGCGCGCCAGGTGGCCGCAAGCGCCCGGCCCCTGGCCGAAATGGCATGGCAGTTCGCCCAGCAGGCCTGAACCACT
>DASWSY010000307.1:0-2645 GCA_036402415.1 Rhizobacter sp.
CCTCGCACCCGGGCGCGGGCAACATGTTCAACGACCCGGTGTCGCTGCCGGCGTACCACGCCGTCGCGCAGGCCCTGCGCGGCTAGCCGGCGCTGAGCTCGTCGATCTGCGTCGTGAGCTCGAGCCAGCGGCCTTCGGCCGCTTCGGTTTCGTCGCCGATCTGCTTGAGGCGCTTGCCTTGCTCGACACGCTGGGCCGGGGTGAGGTCGGGGCGGGCGGACGCGGCTTCGATGTTGTCCTTCTCCTGGGTGAGCGCGGCGATGCGCTTTTCCAGCGTCTCCAGCTCCTTGCGCAGCGGCTTGGTCTGCTCGGCGAGCTTCTGGCGCGCCTGGCCCGAGAGCTTGCGGTCTTCCCGCCTGGCGGGGGCCGCCTGCGCAGGCGGCGGTGCGGCGGCAGCCTTCTTTTCCTTCGCCTTGGCCGACGCACCTTCCTTGGCCGCACGCGCCATCTCGCGCGAGGTCTCGAGCAGCCACTTCTGGTAGTCGTCGAGGTCGCCGTCGAAGGGCTTCACCGCACCGTCGCTCACCAGCCAGAACTCGTCGCACACCTCGCGCAGCAGCGCGCGGTCGTGGCTCACGAGCATCACCGTGCCCTCGAACTCGTTGAGCGCCATCGAGAGCGCCTCGCGGGTGTTGAGGTCGAGGTGGTTGGTCGGCTCGTCGAGCAGCAGGAGGTTGGGGCGCTGCCACACCAGCATCGCGAGCACCAGCCGCGCCTTCTCGCCGCCGGAGAGCGTGCCCACCGCCTGGTTGACCATGTCGCCGGTGAAGCGGAAGTTGCCGAGGAAGTCGCGCAGCTCCTGCTCGCGCGCGGGCGGACCCACGTCGCGGGCGAGGCGGATCATGTGCATCAGCGGGCCGTCGCCGAGCGAGAGCACGTCGAGCTCCTGCTGCGCGAAGTAGCCGATCGACAGGCCCTTGCCTTCGGTCACCTCGCCGCTCACGAGCGGCAGGTCGTGTGCGATGGTCTTCACGAGCGTCGACTTGCCCTGGCCGTTGGCGCCCAGGATGCCGATGCGCTGGCCGGCCAGCACCGAGCGGTTGACGCCCGAGACGATGGGCACGCCGTCGTAGCCGCAGGCCATCATCGAAAACGCCAGCATCGGGTTGGGCAGGCTCACCGGCTCGCGGAACTCGAACTGGAAATCGGCACTCGTCAGCACCGGCGCGAGCTTCTCCATGCGCGCCAGCGCCTTCACCCGGCTCTGTGCCTGCTTGGCCTTGCTGGCCTTGGCCTTGAAGCGGTCGATGAACTTCTGCAGGTGCGCCATGCGCTCCTGCTGCTTGGCGTAGTTCGCCTGCGCCTGCAGCATGCGCTCGGCGCGCATCTCCTCGAAGGCGGTGTAGTTGCCGGTGTAGCGGGTGAGGCGGGCTTCGTCGAGGTGCAGCGTGACCTTGGTGATGGCGTCGAGGAACTCGCGGTCGTGGCTGATCACGAGCATGGTGCCGTCGTACTTCTGCAGCCAGGCTTCGAGCCAGACGAGGGCGTCGAGGTCGAGGTGGTTGGTGGGCTCGTCGAGCAGCATCAGGTCGGCCGGGCACATCAGCGCCCGGGCGAGCTGCAGGCGCATGCGCCAGCCGCCCGAGAAGCTGTTGACCGGGTCGTCGAGCTGGTCGAGCCGGAAGCCCAGGCCCATCAGCAGCGCCTGCGCCTTCGGGCGGGCCTCGAAGCCGCCGGCCTCGGCGATCTCGTGGTGGGCCTCGGCCATCGCGTGGCCGTCGTCGGCCGCTTCGGCAGCGGCGAGCGCGGCCTGGGCCTCCATCAGGCGCGTGTCGCCTTCGAGCACGAAGTCGGTGGCGCCCTGGTCGGTCTCGGGCATGTTTTGTGCGACCTCGCCCACGCGCCAGCGCGGCGGGATGGAGACGTCGCCCGCATCCGACTGGAGCCGGTGCGTGAGCAGCGAGAAGAGAGAGGACTTGCCAGCCCCGTTGCGCCCCACCAGGCCGATCTTCTCGCCCGGCTGCAGGGTGACGCTCGCGTCCTGCAGCACGATCTTCGTGCCGCGGCGTAGGGTGACGTTCTTGATGACTATCATGCTGACAACTGCTTTCTGCTTTCTCGACCCAATTCACTGCGAGACCTGACATGAGCCGCGGCCTCACCACCCAACTTCTCCATGCCGACCGCCTGGGCGGCGTGGAGCATGGCGCCACCCACAAACCCCTGCACACCTCGGCGGCCTACGGCTACGAGACGGCCGCCGAGCTCGCCTCGGTCTTCCAGGGCGAGCGCAGCGGCCACGTCTACGCCCGCCAGGGCAACCCCACCACCCACGCCCTGGAGGCCAAGATCACCTTGCTGGAGGGCGGCGTGGGCACCGTGAGCTTCGCCACCGGCATGGGCGCCATCGGCTCGATGTTCATCGCCTTGCTTCGGCAGGGCGACCATGTCGTGGCCAGCCAGTTCCTGTTCGGCAACACGGCCAGCCTGTTCCAGACCCTCGAGACGCTCGGCTGCTCGGTGACGCTCGTCGACGCGACCGACGCCACCCAGGTGGCCCAGGCCATCACGCCCAAGACGCGTATTGTCTTCGTAGAAACGATCGCCAACCCGCGCACCCAGGTCGCCGACCTCGAAGGCATCGGCAAGCTGTGTGCGGAACGCGGTATTTTGTACGTGGTCGACAACACCATGACCACGCCCTA
>DASWSY010000308.1:0-10447 GCA_036402415.1 Rhizobacter sp.
ATCACCGCCACCGAACGCCAGAACGTGCTGCTCGCGCCCAACACCGCCCTGCGCTTCACCCCTGCACAACCCGGGCAGAAGCCGCAGGCGCAGGGCGGCGGCGGCAACAACATCGTCGGCAGCCTGATGCCCCGCATGCCGCGGGGCACGAGCCAGCGGCGCACTGGCAACGGCACCGACGGCACCGGCGCAGCGCCCAAGCAGCTCTGGGTGCTGCAGGACGGCAAGCCCATGCCGCTGCGCGTGACCACCGGCATCAGCGACGGCCGCATGACCGAGGTGAGCGGCGAAGGGCTTCAGGAAGGGCTGCAGGTCATCACCGAGCAGCGGGCGGCCACGAAATGACTGACGCGCCGCTGATACAGCTCAAGGGGGTGAAACGCCTCTACGGCGAAGGCGAAGCCGCGTTGTGGGCGCTGAACGGCGTGGACCTCACCATCCACGCCGGCGAGTTCGTCGCCGTGATGGGCCCGAGCGGCTCGGGCAAGTCGACCGCGATGAACACGCTCGGCCTGCTCGACCGGCCGACCGAGGGCGAGTACCTCTTCAAGGGCACGCACGTCGAGCACCTCACGCGCGACCAGCGTGCGCTGCTGCGGCGCAAGTACTTCGGCTTCGTGTTCCAGGGCTTCCACCTGCTGCCGCGCACCAGCGCCATCGAGAACGTGGAGCTGCCGCTGCTCTACCGCGGCGTGCCCGCGAAGGAGCGGCACGCGCTCGCGGCGCAGGCGCTCGACTCGGTGGGCCTCACCGGCCGCGAGGGCCACACGCCGGCCCAGCTGTCCGGAGGCCAGCAGCAGCGCGTGGCCATCGCGCGCGCCATCGTCACCAACCCGACCGTGCTGCTCGCCGACGAACCGACCGGCAACCTCGACACCCAGCGCAGCCAGGAGATCATGGAGCTGCTCTGCCACCTCAACACCGGGCGCGGCATCACCGTGCTCATGGTGACGCACGAGCCCGACATGGCGGCCTACGCCAAGCGCACGGTGCGCTTCGTCGACGGGCGCATCGCGAGCGACACGCTCAACGCCGCGACCGCCGCGCCCCAGCACGCCGAGGCGGAGGCGCACTGATGCTGCTCAGCTCGCTGCTGCTCGCCTTTCGCTCGATCCGGCGCAACCTGCTGCGCTCCTTCCTCACCATCCTCGGCATCGTGATCGGCGTGAGCGCGGTCATCACCATGGTCACGCTCGGCAACGGCGCCACGCTGGCGGTGCAGAACCAGATCTCGAGCCTGGGCACCAACCTGCTGATGGTGCGCCCGGGCCAGCGGCTGGGCCCCGGCGGCGGCGGCGGCGCGCCCTCGTTCAAGGAGGCCGACGCGCAGGCCGTGGCCACGCAGATCGGCGGCATCCGCGCGGTGGCACCCGAGGCGCGCACCAATACCACGGTGGTGGCCAACGGCCGCAACTGGACGACGCTCATCACCGGCAGCACCAACGACTGGTTCGACGTCAGCAACTGGACCGTCGCCAACGGCCGGCGTTTTGCCGATGACGAGCTGCAGGCCGGCGCCGCGGTGTGCGTGATCGGCCAGACCGTCAAGCGCGAACTCTTCGGCGGGCGCGACGCCCTCGGCCAGATGGTGCGCATCAAGCAGTTTTCCTGCACCGTGATCGGCGAGATGGCCTCGAAAGGCCAGGCCGCCATGGGCAACGACCAGGACGACGTGGTGGTGGTGCCGCTTCGCACCCTGCAGCGCCGCGTGACGGGCAACCAGCGCGTCAACACGCTGCTCGTGTCCATGCAGGACGGTGCCAACGCCGACAGCGTCAAGGCCGGCCTCGGCCAACTGCTGCGCGAGCGCCGCAAGCTCAGCGACGCCGACGACGACAACTTCAACGTGCTCGACACCAAGCAGCTTGCCGACACACTCTCGGGCACCACGCAGGTCATGACGACGCTGCTCGGCGCGGTGGCGGCAGTGAGCCTGCTGGTGGGCGGCATCGGCATCATGAACATCATGCTGGTCAGCGTGACCGAGCGCACCCGCGAGATCGGCCTGCGCCTGGCCATCGGTGCGCTGGAGCGCGAGGTGCTGCTGCAGTTCCTGATCGAGGCGGTGGCACTCGCCGCGCTCGGCGGGCTGGTGGGCATCGCGCTCGCGACGGTCGCGTCCGTCGTGCTGGCGCAGGTGATGCAGGTGCCCTATGTCTTCGACGCCGGCATCAACTTGCTGGCCTTCGTGTTCTCGGCCGCGATCGGCGTGGTGTTCGGCTACGTGCCGGCTCGGCGTGCGGCGCAGCTCGACCCGATCGACGCGCTGCGGCACGAATAGGCGCCCGCCCACCGCGCGACGGGCGGTCGTCCGACACGGGGCCGCGGGAGAGGCTCCTAGAGTGCCCGGCATGACCGACGTCCGCACCGGCCAGGCGCCACCCCCGATCGACCGAGCCGCCTTCGGGCGGCGTTTCCGTGCCCGCTTCGTCGACCCGGCGTACCGCCGCGAAGACGAGGCGCTGGCGCGGCTCGAGCAGATCGCCTGGGAGGCGTACCACGAAGGCCGCAAGGCGCCGCACACGCACCCGGCCGGGCCCGGCTACGCCGACCCCGACTACGAACTCTCCGACGAATGGCGCGAGGCCCGCGACAAGCTCGACGCCGCCCAGAAGCGCTGGGCCGACCCCACCACGCTCTCGCGCGTGCTCGTCGTCTGCGGCGCGCCGCGCAACGACGGCACCTGCCCGGGCGAGATGTCGAAGACCTGGCGCATCACCCGCTGGCTGCGCGAGGAGTTCGGCGCCGCGGGCATCGAGGTCGACCTGCTGGACCTGAGCCTCGTCACCTCCGACTACGAGCGCCACATCCACCCCTGCAAGGGCTGCGTGTCGACCGCCATGCCGCTGTGCCACTGGCCGTGCAGCTGCTACCCTAACCACGCCACCGGCCAGACCCACGACTGGATGGCCGAGATCTACGAGCGCTGGGTGGCGGCGCACGCCGTGGTGATCGCCACGCCGGTGCACTGGTACCAGGTGCCGAGCGTGCTCAAGCTCATGATCGACCGCCTGGTGTGCGCCGACGGCGGCAACCCCGACCCGACCCTCACGCAAGGCAAGAAGGCGGCACTCGCGAAAGAGGTCGAGGCGAAAGGCTGGCACTACCCCAAGCACCTCGCCGGCCGCGCCTACGGCCTGGTGGTGCACGGCGACGTGGCAGGCATCGAGGGCACCCGTCGCGCACTCTCCGACTGGCTCGACTGGATGGGCTTCATCGAGGCCGGCGCCGACGCACGGCTCGACCGCTACGTCGGCTACTACGAGCCGTATTTCAGCAGCCACGAAGCGCTCGACCGCGACACCGCCTTCGAGCAGGAGGTGCGCAACGTGGCCCGCACCGTGGCGCATGCGGTGGGCGAGCTGCGCGCGGGGCGCCTCAAGCCACGCGCGCTGGAGCGGCCCCGGCCCAAGTGAGCGTCACTCGACCTTCACGCCCTTCCAGAACGCGACCCGGCCCTTGATCTCGGCCGCCGCCTCGCTCGGCTCCGGGTAGTACCAGACCGCATCGGGGTTCATCTCGCCGTTGACGAAGAGGCTGTAGTAGTGCGCCTGCCCCTTCCACGGGCAGCTCGTGCGGTGGTTGCTGAAGCTCACGTACTCGCGCTTCAGGCTGGCCTCGGGGAAGTAGTGGTTGCCTTCGACGACGACCGTGTCGTCGCTCTCGGCGATGGTCACGCCGTTCCAGGTGGCTTTCATGCGGAGGTCTCCTGCTGAAGTGAGGGTCAAGCGTACTGCGCGGCGGCGCGGTTCAGCCGCTGCGCGATCAGGTGGGCAAGGGCTTTGTCGCCCGTGACGGTGACCGACTCGCCATGGCGCAGGATGTCCATCACGAGTTCGGTCGGATCGCTGTAGGGCACGCGCAGCTCGTAGCGGCCGTCGGCCAGCCAGCGGCCCTGCTGCCCGGGGTGCCACTCCTCCACCGCCACCCATTGCGCGGCGTCGGCGTGGAAGACGAGCGTGGCCCACTTCACCTTCGCGCCGGCACCGCTGTAGATGCCGTAGCCGGCGTCGAGCTCGGCCTCCAGCTCCTTCAGCGGCACCTGGCGCGCCTTGGTGTCTTCCATCTTCGCCTCGCGGATGGCGTCGAGCGCGAAGCGGCGCAGGCCTTCGCTCGCGTGGCACCAGGCGTCGAGGTACCAGGTGTTGCGGTAGTTCACCAGGCGCTGCGGCGACACCTGGCGCTCGCTCTCGCTGCGGTCGCTGCGCTTGAAATAGCGCAGCCACACGCGCTTCTTCTGCACCAGCGCACCGCCGAGCAGCTCGAAGTGCCGGCTCGGCGCACGCCGCCGCGCAGTGGAGATGAGCTTCACGCGCCGCATCAGCTCGCGCGACTCGCCCTCGTCGCCGCCCAGCATGCCCTGCAGCTTGTCGATCAGCGGCTGCAGGTGACGCGAGAGCACGCCGTCGTCGTCCAGGCCCGACATCAACTGGTGCATGGTCAAGAGCGCGGTGATCTCCTGTTCGCTGAACCACATGCCCGGCAGCTCGTGCTGCACGTCCTGCTCGAAGCGGTAGCCGTTGTCGAAACGGTCGTAGACGATGGGGGCGTCGAGCCGGTCGCGCAGGTACTGCAGGTCGCGCTTGAGCGTGGCGGGGGAGACGTCGAGCTCTTCCTGCAAGGCGGCGAAGCTCACGCAGCCCCGCGCTCGCAGCAAGCGTTCAATCTTGTAGAAGCGTTCGGTCCGGTCCATGCGTTCTCGTATCTCAAGCCACAGGCTCACCAGATGAGCCACCGGTCGCGAGCATAGCCGCTGATGCAAGGAGGCCACACGCCTCACTGGCTCATTTGATGAGCCACCCGGTCGCCACACTGGCTTCACCGCAACGGAGAACGCCCATGACGACCGAACTGAAGTCCCCCGCCAAGATCGACATCCAGCAGCACGCCCTGGAGCTGCACAACGCGACCACCACCCTCACCACGCACGAGCAGATCGGCTTCGAGCTCGGGTGGGACTACGCGCACCACGCCGTGACGCCGCCCGCACCCTACGCGCAGGAGCCCTCGGCCCTGCGCAACGGCTGGCTCGCGGGCCAGGCCACCTTCGGCCGCCGCACGCTCGAGCCCACGCGCCACGTGCGCAAGTGGCTGCAGCTGCGCCTGAACGCCTGGCTGCGCGGCCGCAGCGTCGAGCTGGTGCAGGTGACGCCGCACTACCTGCAGCAGATCGACGTGACCCACTGCCCCATCACCCGCGTGGCCCTCAGCAGCGCGACGCTGGAAGGCAGCGACGCCTCGATCGACCGTGTGCGCAGCGACGCCGGGTACGCCGCCGGCAACCTGGCCGTCATCAGTACCAAGGCCAACCATGCCAAGGCGGCGCATGGCTTCCGCGACGCGCAGCGGTTCGCCCGCCTGATCGAGGAAGGCCAGCTCGGTGGCATCGGCGGCCTGAATGCCGCGCAGTGGGCGCGCGTGGCCACGCTGTGCAGCTTCGTCGAGCCGCTGCCGCATGCCGAGGCCTGCACGCTGCCGCTGCTGGTGCTGCCGCCGAATCGGCTGCGCCTCTTCAACCCGGCGCAGGCGCTGCAGGCCTTCATCAGCCAGCAGTTGCTGGTCGCCGGCTGGAGCCACCGCATCGCCCGCATCGAAGACCTGCTGCCCGGCAAGGCCGCGCGCCGCGCCTTCCAGACCTTCTTCCACGCACTGCTGCCGCGCGTGCTCGAAGCCAAGGGCGCCGAAGGCGTCGCCGCCCGCTGGGCCATCGAAGACGCCTGGCGCAACCCGCTCACGCTGCAGCGCTGGACGGCCTTTGCCAGCCTGCTCACGGCCGAGCAATGCGAAAACGTGGTCGCCCGCGCGAGCGCCCGCAAGCTCGGCACGACGCACGTGCAGCAGGTCGCCGACGAGGCCGCCACCGACGGCTGGAACCTGGAAAGCCGCGGCTACGTGCCCCACGCGGTGCTGCGCCAGCGCTCGGCCCAGCCGGCGCGCCAGCTGTCGTTGATGTAGCCCCCAGTCGCCTTGCTCCTGCCCGAAAAGGGGCGCCGTCCGGCCTGGGGCGACCCGGCGCCGGACCTCACTCCGACACACCGGCTTTAAGAAGATGTGAAGGAGCCCGACCCCCGCGCGCGGGAGCGCGCCGGGGCGATTCCCGGCGCGGGTTTACCATCACGCGTTCACGCCGCGCAGCGTCGGCAGCGCCACCCGCACCGACGCGCGTCCCTGTTCGAAACGCAGTACCCACACAGCCTGCACGTGCGCAGGCGCGGCATTGACGAGGCTCCTGACACGCCGTTGTCAGCAGGGTCGTGTCAGCATCGCGCCCCGCCCGTGCGGGCCTTGCCTTGCCTCGACACCACCATGACCCTGCGCCCCAAGACCGTCCTGCTGCCTGCTCTGGCCCTCGTGCTCGCCGCCCTCTACGCGCTGGGCGTGTATGCCGCCGACGAACCCAAGAAAGAGGCCAAGGACGCCAAGGCCGCGCCGGTCAAGGCCGCCCTCACCGTCACGGTGACCCAGGCGCAGACCGCGAAGCTGCCGCTCAAGATCAGTGCCAACGGCAACATCGCCCCGTGGCAGGAGGCGAGCGTCGGCACCGAGGCCAACGGCCTGCGGCTGGCCGAAGTGCGCGCCAACGTGGGCGACGTGGTGAAGAAGGGCCAGGTGCTGGCCGTCTTTGCCAGCGACACCGTGCAGGCCGACCTGCTGCAGGCCAAGGCCGCCGTCGCCGAAGCCGAGGCGATGCTCGGTGAAGCCGCGGCCAACGCCCAGCGCGCCCGCGAGCTCGGTCCGGCCGGCGCCCTGAGCGGCCAGCAGATCAACAACTACCTGACCAGCGAGCGCACCGCGCAGGCGCGGCTCGAAGCCGCCAAGGCCTCGTACCGGGTGGCGCAGCTGCGGGTGGCACAGGCACAGGTGGTGGCGCCCGACAACGGCGTGATCTCCGCCCGCAGCGCCACCGTCGGCGCGGTACTGCCCGCCGGGCAGGAGCTCTTCCGCCTGATCCGCCAGGGCCGGCTGGAGTGGCGCGCCGAGGTGCCCGCGGCCGACCTGGCGCGCCTGAAGCCCGGCATGCCGGCAAGCGTGGTCGCCAGCAGCACGGCCGCGCCGGTCGCCGGCAAGGTGCGCATGGTCGCCCCCACCGTCGACGCGCAGACGCGCAACGGCCTGGTCTACGTCGACCTCGCGGCCAGCCCCGACGTCAAGGCCGGCATGTACGCCCGCGGCGAGTTCGACATCGGCCAGAGCGAGGCGCTCACGCTGCCGCAGAGCGCGGTGGTGCTGCGCGACGGCTTCAACTACGTGCTCAAGGTCGGCCCCGACAACAAGGTTTCGCAGGCCAAGGTCGGCGTGGGCCGGCGCGTGGGCGAACGCATCGAGGTCACGAGCGGCCTCGACGCGCAGACCAAGGTCGTCGCCTCGGGCGGCGGCTTCCTGGCCGAAGGCGACGTGGTGAGGGTGGTGGAAGCCACGCCCGCCGTCGCCGCGCCCGGCGCCGCGGTGAAGCCCGTCGCCGCCCCGAAGAAGTAAGCCCGCCGGAAGCTGCCCATGATCAACGTCTCGTCCTGGTCGATCCGCAACCCGACGCCGGCCATCCTGCTCTTCATCATGCTGACCCTGGCCGGCCTGCTCGGCTTCCAGGCGATGAAGATCCAGAACTTCCCCGACATCGACCTGCCCATGGTCACCATCACGGCCTCGCTGCCGGGCGCCTCGCCGGCGCAGATGGAAACCGAGGTCGCGCGCAAGATCGAGAACTCGCTCGCGACCGTCCAGGGCCTCAAGCACATCTACACCACGCTGCAGGACGGCACCGCCATCCTCACAGCCGAGTTTCGGCTGGAGAAGCCGACGCAGGAGGCTGTCGACGAGGTGCGCGACGCCGTCTCGCGCGTGCGCTCCGACCTGCCGGCCGACCTGCGCGACCCGGTGATCCAGAAGGTCAACCTCGCCGGCACGCCCATCCTCACCTACACGGTGGCGAGCACGCGCATGGACGACGAGGCGCTGTCGTGGTTCATCGACAACCAGGTCAGCAAGACCATGCTGGCCGTCAACGGCGTGGGCGCGGTCACGCGCGTGGGTGGCGTCTCGCGCGAGGTGCGCGTCGAGCTCGACCCGGGCCGCATGCTCGGGCTCAACATCACCGCGGCCGACGTGTCGCGCCAGTTGCGCCAGATCCAGCAGGAGGCCTCGGGCGGCCGCGCGGACCTCGGTGGCGCAGAACAGTCGGTGCGCACGCTCGCCACGGTGCAGACGGCGCAGGAGCTGGGCGCGATGGAGATCACGCTCAGCGACGGCCGCCACGTGCGGCTCGACGCGATCGCCAAGGTGAGCGACACGGTGGCCGAGCAGCGCCAGGCCGCGCTGCTCAACGGCAAGCCGGTGGTCAGCTTCGAGATCGTGCGCTCGCGCGGCGCCAGCGAGATCGACGTGACCGACGGCGTGCGTGCCGCGCTCGAAAAGCTCAAGGCCGAGCACCCCGACATCACCATCACCGAGGCCTTCAACTTCGTCGACCCGGTGATCGAGAACTACGACGGCTCGATGAAGCTGCTGTACGAAGGTGCGGTGCTGGCGGTGCTGGTGGTGTGGCTCTTCCTGCGCGACCTGCGGGCGACTTTCGTCTCGGCCGTGGCGCTGCCGCTGTCGGCCATCCCGACCTTCGCGGTGATGCACGCGATGGGCTTCACCGTCAACGTGGTGACGCTGCTGAGCCTGTCGCTGGTGGTCGGCATCCTGGTCGACGACGCCATCGTCGAGATCGAGAACATCACGCGCCACCTGCGCATGGGCAAGACGCCTTTCCAGGCGGCGATGGAGGCGGCCGACGAGATCGGCCTGGCGGTGATCGCCACCACCTTCACGCTGATCGCGGTGTTCCTGCCGACGGCGTTCATGGGCGGCATCCCCGGCAAGTTCTTCGTGCAGTTCGGCTGGACGGCGGCGATCGCGGTGTTCTTCTCGCTGGTGGTCGCACGCATGCTCACGCCGATGATGGCGGCCTACATCCTCAAGAAGCCAAAGCACGAGGAAAAGGAGGCCCGGTGGCTCACGATCTACATGAAGTGGGCCGCGTGGTGCCTGCGCCACCGGCTGTGGACCATGGTGGGCACGGTGGTCTTCCTGGTCGGCTCGATCATGCTGGTGCCCCTGCTGCCCACCGGCTTCATCCCGCCCGATGACCTGTCGCAGACGCAGGTGACCGTGACGCTGCCGCCCGGCAGCACCTTCAAGGACACCTATGCGCTGGCCGAACAGGCACGCGAGATCGTGCAGCAGAACCCGCAGATCAAGATGGTCTACACCGCCATCGGCGGCGGCAGTGCCGGTGCCGACCCGTTCGCGCCGCAGGGCGCGGCCGAAGTGCGCAAGGCGGTGCTCACCATCAACATGACCCACCGCAACGACCGCAAGGGCGTGAGCAAGCAGGACATCGAGGCCCAGTTGCGCACTGCCCTCGAGGTGCTGCCCGGCGCGCGCGTGAAGGTGGGCCTCGGCGCGTCGAGCGAGAAGTACGTGCTGGTGCTGGCCGGCGAAGACGGCCGTGTCCTGGCCCAGCATGCCGCGCTGGTCGAGCGCGAGCTGCGCACCATCCCCGGCATCGGCGCGGTCACCTCCACCGCGAGCCTGGTGCGGCCCGAGCTGGTGGTGCGGCCCGACTTCGCGCGTGCGGCCGACCTCGGCGTCACCTCGGCGGCCATCGCCGACACCCTGCGCATCGCCACCGCCGGCGACTACGACCAGGGCCTCGCGAAGATGAACCTCTCCGAGCGCCAGGTGCCGGTGGTGGTGAAGCTGTCGGAGGCCGGCCGGCAGGACATCGAGGTGCTCTCGCGCCTGCCGGTGCCCGGCGCACGCGGCCCGGTGCCGCTGTCCAACGTGGCCACCATCGAGCTCGCCAGCGGCCCGGCCGAGATCGCGCGCTTCGACCGGCGGCGCAACGTCAACTTCGAGATCGAGCTCAACCAGCAGCCGCTGGGCCAGGTCCAGGCGCAGGCCCTCAACCTGCCGAGCCTGAAGAACCTGCCCTCGGGCGTGACGCAGACGGAAGTGGGCGACGCCGAAGCGATGGGCGAACTGGTGTCGGGCTTCCTGCTCGCCATGGCCACCGGCGTGCTGTGCATCTACATCGTGCTGGTGCTGCTCTTCAAGGACTTCGTGCAGCCGGCCACCATCCTGGTGGCGCTGGTGCTGTCGATCCCGGGGGCCTTCCTCGCGCTCTTCATCACGCACACGGCGTTCTCGATGCCGTCGATGATCGGTTTGATCATGCTGATGGGCATCGCGACGAAGAACTCGATCCTGCTGATCGACTACGTGATCCTCGCGCGGCGCGAGCACGGGCTGGACCGCTGGGATGCGATCTTGGACGCCTGCCACAAGCGCGCGCGGCCGATCGTGATGACCACCATCGCGATGGGCGCCGGCATGATGCCCATCGCCATCGGCCTGGGCGTGGACCCGAGCTTCCGCTCACCGATGGCCATCGTGGTGATCG
>DASWSY010000309.1:0-1924 GCA_036402415.1 Rhizobacter sp.
GCGCTCAGGCGTTTCGCTGCGCCGACGCCCATGATCGCGGCGGAGATGTTGTGCGTGGTCGACACGGGGATGCCGTAGGACGAGGCGAGCGAGATCATCGTCGCCGACGCCGTTTCCGCGGCGAAGCCGTGGATCGGGTGCAGCTTCACCATCTTGTGGCCGAGCGTCTTGATGATGCGCCAGCCGCCGGCGGCGGTGCCGGCCGCCATCACGATCGCGCAGGTGAACTTGATCCAGGTGTCGATGTCGTTGTTTTCCAGCGCTGCCTTCGACGGGTGCAGGAAGGCCAGCCACGACGGCAGGTTGTCCAGCGTGCCGGCCGACTGCGCGCCGACCAGCGCCAGCGCGATGATGCCCATGGTCTTCTGCGCGTCGTTCATGCCGTGCGCGAAACCCATGCCGGCGGCGGACGCCAGCTGCGCCTTGCCGAAGAACGCGTTGACCCATCGCGGGCGTGCCATGCGCGCGAGGAATCCGCCGCTGCGCGCCATGAAGGAGATGATCGCGAACAGCACGCCCATCACCAGGAAGCCGGCGGCGAAGCCCAGCAGCGGCGAGGACACCATCGGCACGATCACCTTCCACAGCACGCCGGCGCTCTTGTAGAACGGCTCGGCCGGATGCGACCAGATCACCGAGTGGAAGTTGTTGTTCGCCGCCGCGACCGCGGCGCCGCACAGGCCGCCGATCAACGCGTGCGAGGACGAGGACGGCAGGCCCCGCCACCACGTGATCAGGTTCCACACGATCGCGCCCAGCAGCGCGCACAGGATCAGCTGCGAGGTGACCTCGACCACGCCGGTATCGAGCAGGCCCGAGGCGATCGTCTTGGCCACCGCGGTGCCCCACAGCGCGCCGAACAGGTTGGTGATGGCCGCCAGCGCGACCGCCTGCATCGGCGAGAGCACCTTGGTCGCCACCACGGTGGCGATGGAGTTGGCGGTGTCGTGGAAGCCGTTGATGTATTCGAACGCGAGCGCCGCGAACACCACTACAAGAACAAGGGTAAGCACCGTTCGCCCCCTCAAGCTAAGGAGGCAGGCTCGCCGCGCAGCGGCGAGACGGGGTTGCGGGAAAGCGACTTGAGGGCATCGGCGTTGCCGATGCCCGCGGCTCCGAAGCCTGCCGCCCTGACGTCTCGCGCGGTACCCATCAGGAATTCTTCAGCACGATTTCGTAGGCGACCACGCCCGCCTCGCGGCAGCGGTCGATGGCCTTCTCGAGGATCTCGAAGAACTCCTTGAGCAGGAACATCTGCAGGTTGTCGAGGCGGCCGGAATAGATGTCGCGGTACAGCTCGAGCATCAGGCGGTCGGCCTCGCTCTCGATCGAGCGCAGCTCGTCGTTCAGCGCCTTCATCGGTTCCAGCTTCAGCTGGCGCAGCTGCTGCACCATCTTCACCACCACCGCGGCGGCCTGTTCCAGCATCGCCGCGCGCGGCGCGAAGTCGATGTGCTCCAGGTGGCGCGTGGCCAGCGAGTAGCGGTCGGCGAACTTCTCGACCTGCTTGGGGATCTTGTACAGCGCCGAGCCCAGGGCTTCGATGTCCTCGCGCTCGATCGGCGTGATGAAGCTGTTGACCAGCTCGTGGCTGATCTTGTCCGAGGCCTCGCGCTCGCGCTGGCGGGCCAGCTTGAAGGCGTCCAGCGCCGGCTGGCGGTCGGCCGTCTTGAGCATCGCGTGCAGGGCCTTGGTGCTGTCGTGGGCGGCGACGGCGGCCTCCTCCAGCAGGGTGTAGAACTGGTTGCCTTGGCCGAAGATGGTTTGCAGGGAAAACATGCGGAGGGGGCCTCGTGGTGCCGGAACGCCGGCTCGTGGGGGGTTGCCGGGCGGAATTATGACGGTTTGACGACAGCCGCGCTGCCCCCGGCCGCGGGGTTGATTCCCGCCGGCCTGCTACCATCCTGATGTCTCACCCCCTCTT
>DASWSY010000310.1:0-2924 GCA_036402415.1 Rhizobacter sp.
TCGCTCAGGACACCGGCCCCGAAGGCGATCGCCTGATCGGTGAGCGAGAGTGCATCGCGCATCGAGCCGCGTGCCGCCTTGGCGAGCAGGCGCAGGGCGCCGGGCTCGGCATCGATGTTCTCGGCGGCCAGCACGCGCGCCAGGTGCTCCTGCACCGTCTGCGGCGCCATCGGTCGCAGGTTGAACTGCAGGCAGCGCGACAGCACCGTGGGCGGAACCTTCTGCGGGTCGGTCGTCGCCAGCACGAACTTCAGGTACTCGGGCGGCTCTTCCAGCGTCTTGAGCATCGCGTTGAACGCGGTGTTCGACAGCATGTGCACTTCGTCGATCAGGTAGACCTTGAAGCGCCC
Organism: Rhizobacter sp.; assembly: GCA_036402415.1. Lineage (GTDB taxonomy): Bacteria > Pseudomonadota > Gammaproteobacteria > Burkholderiales > Burkholderiaceae_C > Rhizobacter. Next base: position 351 of record DASWSY010000310.1, read on the forward strand.
CACCACCGGCTTGTAGACGGCCTGGTCGAGCAGCAGGGAGATTTCTTCGACGCCGCGGTTTGAGGCCGCGTCGAGCTCGACGTAGTCGACGAAGCGGCCGGCGTCGATGTCGCGGCAGGCATTGCACACGCCGCACGGGTGGGCGGTGATGCCGCCCTGCCCGTCGGCGCCCGTGCAGTTGAGGGCCTTGGCGAGGATGCGCGAGACCGAGGTCTTGCCCACGCCGCGCGTGCCGGTGAAGAGGTAGGCGTGATGCAGACGCTGCTGCGTGAGCGCGTTGCTCAGGGCCTGCACCACGTGTTCCTGGCCCACCAGCGCCTCGAAGTCGCGGGAGCGGTATTTGCGGGCAAGGACGAGGTAGGACATTCGGGCGATTCTAAGGAGTCGCGGGTGATCGATCCCCGATAATCCCGCCTTTCCCTGACAGCGCCGCACGATGAAGCCCACGCCCGCCCAAGACACGCTCAGCTACGAACAAGCCGGCGTCAACTACGACCTGATCGACCCGCTGAAGGTCGCGGCACAGCGGGCCGCCAAGGCCACGGGCGCCCACCTGGCCGCGCACGGGTTCAGGGAAGTCGAAGCCTCGCGTGGCGAATCGGCCTACGTGGTGGACGTGGGCCCGTTCTACATCGCCTCCATCGTCGAGTGCCTGGGCTCCAAGGCGCTGGTGGCCGACGAGATGAAGGCCCTCACCGGCAAGAGCTACTACGACGGCATCGCACAGGACACCATCGCGATGGCGATCAACGACCTCATCACCGTGGGTGCCACGCCGCTCGTGGTGCAGGCGTACTGGGCCGCCGGCGGTTCCGACTGGTTCTCCGACGCGCAACGCGCCAAGGCGCTCGTCGACGGCTGGAAGCGCGCCTGCGACGTGTGCCAGGTGGCCTGGGGCGGCGGTGAAACGCCTGCGCTTGCCGGCATCGTGGCCGACGGCCGCATCGACCTCGCCGCAAGCTGCACCGGCCTCATCAACCCCAAGGAACGGCTCTCGGTCGGCGACAAGCTCGCTCCCGGCGATGCCATCGTGCTGCTGGCCTCGAGCGGCATCCACGCGAACGGCCTGAGCCTCGCGCGCAAGCTGGTCGAACGTCTGCCGCAGGGCTACCTCACGGAAGTGCAACCCGGCCTCAGTTATGGCGAGGCCCTGCTCGCGCCCACCGTGCTGTATTCGCCGGTCACCGAGGCGCTGTACAAGGCCGGCATCACGCCGCAATACTGCGCCAACATCACCGGCCACGGCTGGCGCAAGCTGCTGCGGCATCCGGCCACGCACACCTATCGCATCCACACCGTGCCGGAAGTGACGCCGGTGCTGAAGTTCATCCAGCAGCACGCGAAGCAGGACGACCAGGAGGCCTACAGCACGCTCAACATGGGCGCGGGCTTCGCGCTCTTCGTGAAGGCCGAAGACGCCGAGCGCACCGTCGCCGTGGCCGAAGCGCAAGGCGTGAAGGCGATCGTTGCCGGGCATGTCGAAGCCGGGCCGAAGAAGCTCGTCATCGAACCGCTGAAGATCGAGTTCGGCGACGACGCATTGCAGCTGCGCTGAAGAATTCGAGACCCCTCGGGCCGGATCGGGCACGGGCCTCACCTACAATCCGCCGCGACGGGCCTCCCCGCATGGGAGCGCGCCCAACCGGGTCAGGTGGGGAACCAAGCAGCCCTAAGCGTTGCAACCAGTGCCGGGGGTAAGGCTCGTCACCCACCCCTCCCAGCCTCGCGCTGCTAGGCCGCTTCGGCCTCTTCCTCATCGAGCGCAAAGCACAGCAGGCTTGCCGCGTTCGCGGCGCGTGCGTACTCGGCCACCCTGCGCGGTGGCGGGCACAGGTTGCCGGCTCTCATCAGGTTGTCGAGAACCAGTCCGTTGTCGTCATCGATGACTTCACCGAGGAAACGATCGTCTTGCGCGAAGAGCAGCGCCCTTCGGGCGTCGTCCTGATCGAGCAGGACCAGATAGCGTGCGGTGTGGTGGTGATTGATGTTCTTCTGGGGGATCATTTTTTCTTCTGCGGCGCCTCTTTCTGGCGCTGATAGGTCTCGTTCATCGGCGTGCCACGGTCGGTGTCGACACGCCCCTTCTCGATGTCGTCGTGGGCCTGGCGGATCAAGGGCCGCGGGGCGGCTTCGGCATGGCTGTCGGACGACTCGTCGCGCTCATGCGGCAAGCGCGGAACGTCGATGGACGACGCGGCTTGCGTGTCGCCCTGCTGAGGCTTGGTGCGTCCCTGCCGCTTGTCGTTCGCGTCGTGCTTGTTCACGACGCTCACCGCTTCACCTGCGGGTCTTCGCCCTTGGCGCGCGACTTGCCGATCTCTTCGGCACGCTCCATGTCCTCGGCCTCGCGATCGTTGCGCGGTGCGGACTGGTCGGCAGCGGGTTTCACCTTGCCGGACTCCGCGAAGTCGCGAGCCGATTTGTCGTAACGGCGCGCGGCTTCGTAGTCGCCTTCGCCCTGGACCTTGCCTTCGCCACTCTGGCGCTGATCGGTCGATTTCATGTCGTGCTCCTGTGGCAGTAAAACGCGAATGAAACGATAGGCGCGCGCGTCCTCTGCGACCAGAGGCGACG
>DASWSY010000311.1:0-3711 GCA_036402415.1 Rhizobacter sp.
GGGCCGAGGTCGCGCGTGTTGCTGTAGACCCAGGCCGCGAGGGCCAGGCCGATCGCACCGGCAAGCGCGACGGCCAGCGCCTCTGGGCCCGCCTGGCGCGCCAGCACCCAGGCCAGCCACGCGGCGCTCGCATACATCGGGAAGGCAAGGGCCTGTTTCAGCCGGTCCATCCACGCGCCGGGGCGGGGCAGGCGACGTTGCAACGCAGGCCATTCGCACAGCAGCAGGTAGGGCAGGGCGAGGCCGAGGCCGAGGGCGAGGAACACGGCCAGCGTCACCCCCGCCGGCTGGGTGACCGCGTAGCCGATCGCCACGCCCATGAAGGGCGCGGTGCACGGTGTGGCCACCACGGTGGCGAGCACGCCGGTGAAGAAGCTGCCGCGCAGGCCCGGCTGCGACGCGAGCCCCTGGCCAATGCCGGCGGCGCTGCCACCGAGGGACACCACGCCCGAAAGGCTCAGGCCCACCGCAAACATCAGCAGGGCGACCAGGAGCACGAAGACCGGCGACTGGAACTGGAAGCCCCAGCCCACGCTGTTGCCACCGGCCTTGAGCGCGATCAGCACCCCCGCGAGCGCCGCGAAGCTCGCCAGCACGCCGGCCAGATACGCGAGCCCGTGCAGGCGCACCACACGCCGAGAGCCCTGCGCCGTGCGCAGCAGCGAAAGCACCTTGATCGTGAGCACCGGGAACACGCAGGGCATCAGGTTGAGGATGAGGCCGCCGAGCAGCGCGAGGCCGATGGCCAGCAGCAGGGACGGCGGATCGGCCGATGTGGCCGCGCCCGCCGATGCCGTGGATACCGGCACCGGCGTGAGCGGCGCTGGGTCGTGCCCGATCGCGAGCGACTGCACCGGCCGGCCGTCTTTCAGCAGCACCAGCACGCCATCGACCGCATCGCCAGCCTTCGGTGCGTTGTCGCCGGGCGCGATGGAGAGCCGGGCCTGCTGCAACTGCTGCGGCTCGGCATGGGCCACGAGGCCCCACTTGCGCGCGAAGAAGTAGGCGGCGTCGTGGGCCGGCGCACCGTGGGGCAAGGTCAATCGCAACTGGCCGCCATCGAGCTGCCAGCGGGCCGCCGCGCCACGCTGCGGCACGCGGGCCTGGGCCTGCTGCAACAGATCGGCATCGGCGCTCGCAGTGGCCGCGGTGCTCACGGGCAGGCTGAGCGAGAGCGTGGCGTTCTGCGGGATGCAGACGTCGTGGCACACCAGCCAGTCGACTTTCGCTTTGAGCTCGAAACGGCCACCGTCGCGCAGGCCGGCCGGCACCTGCACGACGGAGGGCAGCGTCACCTCGTCGGCGTAGCCGTAGTTGGTGATCGGCCCGAGGCTGTAGCGCGACGGCGTGGGCCAGTGGATGGGGCTTGCGGTGGCGCCGGCTGGCAGCGTCCACGCGATGGTGGTGGGCAGGCCCGAGTCGCCGGGGTTGGCCCAGTAGGTGTGCCAGTGCGGAATGATCTTCTGCTGAACGCCCACCAGCAGCGACTGCCCGGGCTGCACGGTGGCAGCGGCGGAGACGAGGCGCACTTCGACCTGCTCGGTCTTCGCGGTGGCCTGGGCGTGCACGGCGCACGGGGCGGCCAGGGCCAGCAGCAGGGCCGGCCAGAGGGACGAGGCGTTCAGAGGCATGTGGAGACGGGAAGTGCCGGGGCGTGCCCGGCTTCGACCGCGCACAGCGGCGGATGTTGCACGTTCAGCAGCGTCCTCTCAAGGATTGCGGGATTCGAGCCAGATCGCCTGCCGGGGTTCAACAGGTTCGGGTTTGGCCGGGGCAGGGTGCAAGTCCTGCGCCACCGCGCTGCGGGCTTCGGCACTCCCGTGCCGAAGCCGCCCGGCTCACTGCGGCTCGACGAGCGGGAAGACGCGGTCGAAGCTGTCGAGCATGGCGAAGAGGGCTGCCACCTGGCGCGCATCGCCCTCGATGCGCACGAGCCCGGCTTGCAACGCCGCCTGCAGGTTCGTGCGCCGCTGGGCGATGTCGTCGAGCGTCGTGCGGGCGAGCGTCAGGGTGGCGTGGGCCTGCGGGTCCTGCGCGCCCGGCACGTGGGTGAGGGCGCTGTTCTCGAGGTTGAGCAGGTGCTGCTGGTTCGTGTCGGTGAAGCGCCAGTTGAGCACGATGCGCTGGCCCTGGGCCTTGGCCGCGTCGAGCCGCACGCCGAGGAAGTCGAAGAACAGGTCGAGCGGCAGCGCACGCGCCATGTCGCCCGACTGTGGCCCGCGCGCAGGCAGGCGCGGCACGCCGTTGCGCAGCTCGGTGGCGCCTTGCAGGAAAGCGTTGCGTGCGGTGGCCGACTCCTGCTGGTAGCCCAGCTGCTCGTAGGCGTCGGCCGCGAGCGTGCGGGCCTCGCGGTGGGTGGCGTCGGCGTAGACGAGCTGCGAGGCGACCTGCGCCACCCAGCGGTATTCGCCGCGGGCGAAGTCTTCGCGCGCCCGGCGCAACACGGCCTCCGCGCCGCCCATGTACTCGACCGCCTTTCGTGCCGCGGCCACCGGTGGCAGCGCTTCCAGCCGAGCCGGGTTGCCGTCGTAATGGCCCAGGTAGCGCTGGTAGATGGCGCGCACGTTGTGCTTCAGGTGGCCGTAGAACGGGCGGGTGGACCACTCGGCCGCGAGCGACGCCGGCAGCTGGATGCGCTCGGCCGCCTCGTCGGCCGGCACGCCGTGGTTCATCAGCCGCACGCTCTGGTCGTGCAGGTATTTGTAGGCGTCGCGCTGGTTCTTCAGCATGGCCTGCAGCCGGTCGCGGCCCCCCACCGGCCAGTGGTGCTGGGCGATGAGGATGTCGCTTTCGTTGCCGAAGCGCTGCAGCGCCTCGCCGATGTGGCGCGACCAGGCCAGCGCATCGCGCACCTGCGCGCCGCGCATGGGCAGCAGGTTGTGCAGGTTCTGCGTCACGATCTCCGCCATGTTGAGCACGCGCAGCTGCGGGAAGTGCATCACCATCTCGGCGGGTGCTTCGGCCCCCGGGGTGAGCGCGAACACGATGTCGATGCCGTCGATGCGCAGCCGCTCGACGGGCTGCGACACCAGCCGCGTCGGCGCGATCAGGCTCACCGTGCCGGGCGGCCCGGCCTTGCCGAGCCCCGCGTCGACCTGGCCCCGCTCGCCACGCGGCAGCAGCGTGCCGAACTGGTAATGCGAGCGGCGCGCCATCGCGGGGCCCGCGATCACGTTCTCGCCTACCGCTTCTTCGAGGAAGCCGGCCGGTGCGATGACCTGCACGCGACCGGCCTTCACCTCGGCCTCGTCGACCACGCCGCGCACGCCGCCGAAGTGGTCGGCATGGCTGTGGGTGTAGACCACCGCCACCACCGGCTTGCGCGGGCGGTGCTTGTAGTAGAGCGCGAGGCCGGCACGTGCCGTCTCCACCGACAGCAACGGGTCGATGATGATCAGGCCGCTGTCGCCTTCGACGATGGTCATGTTGGCGAGGTCGAGCCCGCGCAGCTGGTAGAGGCGGTCGGTGACCTTGAAGAGACCATTCTCGAGGTTGAGCCGCGCGTGGCGCCACAACGCGGGGTTGACCGTGTGCGGGGCTTCCTCGCGCTGCAGGAAGTCGTAATCGCGCAGGCGCCAGATCGGCCGGCCTTCCGGGCCTTCGACCACCAGGTCGGTTGCGTCTTCGATCAGGCCGCGCTTCGCGTCGTCGAACGCCTGTCGGCCATCGGCCGGCAAGGTGGCGCGGGCGGCCTGCTGCATGGTACGTGTG
>DASWSY010000312.1:0-8327 GCA_036402415.1 Rhizobacter sp.
CTGGGCACAGAACCAGCCCACCGTGCAGGCCGACCGCCCGCACGACGACCAGTTCGCCAAATGGGTGAGCGCCCTCACGGGCCACGCGCCCACCGCGATGCGCGGGGCCGACAGCGTGGCCGATGCGGCCAAGCGCCACGCAAGCGGCCTCCTGGCAAGTCGCACGCGCAACCCCGAGGCCATCGCCAAGGTGCTGCGCCAGTATTTCGAGGTGCCCATCCGCGTGGAGCCCTACGTGGGCCACTGGATGCCGCTGCGCCCCGAAGACCGCAGCCGCCTCGGCCGGCCGGGGCATCGCCGCTCGGCACCGCTCGGGGTGTCGGCCGTGGCCGGCGCGAAGGTGTGGGACCGTCAATACAAGCTGCGCCTGCACATCGGCCCGCTCACCCTGGCGCAGTACCAGCAGTTCCTGCCCGGCCAGCGCTCGCTCGTGGAGCTGCGCGACTGGATGCGCCAGCTCGTCGGCTTCGAGCTGCTGTGGGACGTGCGCCTCGTGCTCAAGGGTGCCGAGGTGCCGACGCTCGGCCTGCAGGGCCAGGGCCGTCTCGGCCGCACCACCTGGCTCGGCCGCAAGACGCCGCACCCCGACCGCGGCGAGCTCCATCTGAATCCTGCGCGCCTCAGCGCGCGTCCACCCTCCACGGGAGACCACCATGGCTGAAATCAGTCGCTCCGCCCTCTTCGGCAAGCTCAACCCGCTCGCCTACAAGGCCATCGAAGGCGCCACCGTCTTCTGCAAGCTGCGCGGCAACCCCTACGTGGAGCTGCAGCACTGGCTGTTCCAGATCCTGCAGAACCAGGACTCCGACCTCCACCGCATCGCCAAGCACTACGGCATGGACGCGTCGAACCTCGTGGCCGACCTGCAGAACTCGCTCGACCGCCTGCCGCGCGGCGCCTCGTCGGTCACCGACTTGTCGAGCTTCGTGGAAGACGCCGTCGAGCGCGGCTGGGTCTACGGTTCGCTGATGTACGGTGGCACCCACGTGCGCACGGGCTTCCTCATCGTCGGCCTGCTCAAGACCAAGAGCCTGCGCAACGTGCTGATGTCGATCAGCCGCCAGTTCGAGAAGATCCAGACCGACGACCTGACCGAGAACTTCCTGAAGATCGTGCACGGCTCGCCCGAAGACCAGCAGGCCGCGAGCGACAGCGGGGCAGCGCCCGGCGAAGCCAGCGGCGCGATCTCGCCCGCCGCCATGGGCAAGCAGGAGGCGCTCAAGCAGTTCACCACCGACCTGACCGAGCAGGCGCGCAGCGGCAAGATGGACCCGATCGTCGGCCGCGACGACGAGATCCGCCAGGTGGTCGACATCCTGATGCGCCGCCGCCAGAACAACCCCATCCTCATCGGCGAGGCCGGGGTGGGCAAGACCGCGGTGGTCGAAGGCTTCGCGCAGCGCATCGCACGCGGCGACGTGCCGCCGTCTCTCAAGGAAGTGGAGCTGCGCGCGCTCGACGTGGGCCTCTTGCAGGCCGGCGCCTCGATGAAGGGGGAATTCGAGCAGCGCCTTCGTTCGGTGATCGACGAGGTGCAGGCTTCGCCCAAGCCCGTCATCCTCTTCATCGACGAGACGCACACGCTGGTGGGCGCGGGCGGCGCGGCCGGCACCGGCGACGCGGCCAACCTGCTCAAGCCCGCGCTGGCCCGCGGCCAGCTTCGCACCATCGGCGCCACCACCTTCGCCGAGTACAAGAAACACATCGAGAAAGACCCGGCGCTGACCCGCCGCTTCCAGAGCGTGACGGTGGACGAGCCCGACGAGCCGCGCGCCATCCTGATGATGCGCGGGGTGGCCTCCACGATGGAGAAGCACCACAAGGTGCAGATCCTCGACGAGGCACTCGAAGCGGCGGTGAAGCTCTCGCACCGCTACATCCCGGCACGGCAACTACCCGACAAGTCGGTGAGCCTGCTCGACACGGCCTGCGCGCGTGTGGCCGTGAGCCTGCACGCCACGCCGGCGGAAGTGGACGACTGCAGCAAGCGCATCGAAGCCCTGGAGACCGAGCGCGGCATCATCGCCCGCGAAGGCGCCATCGGCATCGACATCGCCAAGCGTTCGGCCGAAGTCGAAACCATGCTCACCGCCGAACGTGCGCGGCTCGACAAGCTGCAAGGCCGCTGGCAGGCCGAGAAGGGCCTGGTCGACAAGCTGCTCGACCTGCGCGCCAAGCTGCGCGGTGGCTTGGAGCCGGTCGAAGGCACGGGCAGCACGCTGGAAAAGAGCGCCGAAGCTGCGGCGAGCGACGTGCCCAGGCTGTCGGACAGCGAGCGCGCCGCCGCGCTGGACGAGTTGAGGAAGGTGCAGTCCGAACTCAGCGCACTGCAGGGCGAAAGCCCGCTGATCCTGCCCACCGTCGACTACCAGGCGGTCGCCAGCGTGGTGGGCGACTGGACCGGCATCCCCGTCGGCCGCATGGCAGCCAACGAGATCGAGACGGTGCTCAAGCTGCCCAAGCTGCTCGGCGAGCGCGTGATCGGGCAGGACCACGCGATGGAGATGATCGCCAAGCGCATCCAGACCTCGCGCGCCGGCCTCGACAACCCCAACAAGCCGATCGGCGTCTTCATGCTGGCCGGCACCTCGGGCGTCGGCAAGACCGAGACCGCCCTCGCCTTGGCCGAAGCGCTCTACGGCGGCGAGCAGAACGTCATCACCATCAACATGAGCGAGTACCAGGAGGCGCACACCGTCTCCACGCTCAAGGGCTCGCCCCCGGGATACGTGGGCTACGGCGAAGGCGGCGTGCTGACCGAAGCCGTGCGGCGCCGGCCCTACAGCGTGGTGCTGCTCGACGAGGTCGAGAAGGCCCACCCCGACGTGCACGAGCTCTTCTTCCAGGTCTTCGACAAGGGCTGGATGGAAGACGGCGAAGGCCGCCTGATCGACTTCAAGAACACCATCATCCTGCTCACCAGCAACGCCGGCAGCGACCTGATCATGAACCTGTGCAAGGACCCGGAGCTCATGCCCGCGCCCGACGCCATCGCCAAGGCCTTGCGCGACCCCTTGCTCAAGGTCTTCCCGGCGGCGCTGCTGGGGCGCATCGTCACCATCCCGTACTACCCGCTGAGCCCGGACATGATGGCGCGCATCGTCAAGCTGCAGCTCAACCGCATCAAGAAGCGCGTGGAGGGCCACCACGACGTGCCCTTCCTCTACGACGACGAGGTGGTGAAGCTGGTGGTGAGCCGCTGCAACGAGGTGGAAAGCGGCGGCCGCGTGATCGACGCGCTGCTCACCAACACCGTGCTGCCGCGCATCAGCCACGAGTACCTGTCGCGCCTGGCCAGCGGTACCCCGATCCAGAAGGTGGAACTCACCGTCGCCGACGGGGATTTCGCCTATGCGTTCGACTAGGCGCGGCGAGGGCCACGACCCCGAGATGCCGCAGCGCGAGCTGGTGCGGCGGGCGGTCACCCTGCTGCGCACCGGACGCCTCGACGAGGCGGAGCCCATGCTGGTGTCGGTGCTGCAGCGCTGGCCCGGCGACGCCGACGCGCTGCACTACCTGGGCGTGCTCGCGCACATCCGCGGGCGCAGCGACGAAGCGGTGCACCTGATCCGCCAGGCGATCGCGCGCCGCCCCGGCGACACCGGCGCGCTCAACAACCTGGGCAACGTGCTGGCCGAGATGCACCGCTACGCCGAGGCCGAGCAGGCCTACCGCGACGGCCTGGCCTTCCAGCCCGACCACGCCGATGCGCTCAACAACCTGGCGACCCTGCTGCGCAAGCGCGACCAGCACGCCGAGGCCGAGACGCTCGCCCGCCGCGCGGTACAGGCCCGGCCCGACTTCGCGCTCGCCTGGTACACGCTCGCGCTCACGCTGGCCGAACAGGGCCGCGTCGACGAAGCGCTGGCCGCCCATGCACGCGGCGTGCTCCTCGCCCCCGACCTGCTGCAGCCGCGCAACGCCGTGCCCAAGGCGCTCGTGCACCGCGGCCTGCTCGACCGTGCGGCGAAGCTCTACCGCGCCTGGCTGGCCGACGAGCCCGACAACCCGGTGGTGCGCCATCACCTCGCGGCCTGCGTCGGCGGCAAGGTGCCCGAACGTGCGAGCGATGCCTACATCGAGAAGACCTTCGACGCCTTCGCCGCCACCTTCGACGCCAACCTCGCCGCGCTCGGCTACCGCGCGCCGCAACTCGTGACCGAGCTCCTGCACTCGCTGCTGCCGGCGCCGGCCCGCCAGTTCGACATCCATGACCTCGGCTGCGGCACGGGCCTGTGCGGCCCGCTGGTGCGTGAGTGGGCACGCGAGCTGAGCGGCTGCGACCTCTCGGCCGGCATGCTGGTGCAGGCGCGCCGCCGCGGCGTCTACGACCGGCTCGACCAGGCCGAACTCGTGGCGCACCTGCAGGACAACCCGCGCCGATTCGACGTGCTGTTGTGCGCCGACACGCTGTGCTACTTCGGCGAACTGCAGCACGCGATGCGGGCCGCCGCGGCCGCGCTCAGGCCGGGCGGCCGCTTCATCTTTACCGTGGAGGCATGGGCGTCCGGGGACGGCGAGTCGTACAAGCTGCTGCCGCACGGCCGCTATGCGCACCACCGAGGCTACCTGCGCCGCCTGCTCTCGCAGGCTGGCCTCGACGAGCTCGCCCTGCACGATGCGCCCCTGCGCGAAGAGAACGGCCAGCCCGTGAACGGCTGGCTCGTGGCCGCCGGCCTGCCGGCCTCCAACTGACCACCACATTCCCATGGCAGGCAACGCATCCATTCCGGGCCACCTGTGTCAGGAAGAAGCCCCGGTCAACGTCTACGACGGCACCCTCGCACGCACCGCGACGCCGGCGCCCGTCACCGTGACCGAGGAAGACGTCTCCTACGAGATCCGCTCCAGCTACGCGCCGGTGCCGACCGCCCTCACCGGACTCAACCCCGCCGAGCTGCAGGTGCTCGCCTGGCTGCGCGCGCATGCGCACCTGATCGTGGAAGCCGAGCAGCATTTCCGCGTCGACCGCCGCGCCATCGCCGGCGCCATCGCCTGGGAGATGCTGGAGAACGTGGTCCATCACCCGAAGTTCAAGATCTCGGTCGGCGAAGGCAAGGTCCACACCTACTACGGCAACCGTCGCACGCTGGCGACCAGCGCGAAGAGCGCGTGGGTGCAGCTTCGCATGCGCCTGTCGATCGGCGACCCGGGCGACGACACCAGCGCCAAGGAGGTCGAGGACTTCGGCTACCTGCCGCAACAGACCTTCGAGAGCCGGCTGCGCATCCTCGCCACCACCGAGGGCGCCATCACCTACATCGCCGCCATCATGGCCGCCACCGCCGACCTGGCGGCGCAGCACGGCTTCGACGACGTGCGCAGCGACCCGGTCATCCTCACCAACGTCTACCAGGGCCGCACGCTGCTCACCTGGGACGCCGCGCTCAAGGCCAAGGCGCCGGGCACGCGCTTCGCGGGCGGCAACCCGATGGACATCTGGGTCGGCGCGCACCTCGCCTTCCTCGAAGACGGCGTGGGCCGCCCGCACCTGCCCGAGAGCGGCTCGCCTGCGCTCTTCATGTCGGTGATGCCCACCGACGGCGCGCCGGCGCCGGCCGCCACGAAGACCGTCACCGTGACGAAGAACTCCTCGCTTTCGGCCATCGCGCTCGCCGAGTACGGCAGCCTCGACCTGTGGCCGCTCATCCACGATCTCAACAAGTCGAAGCTCGGACCCAACCCCAACCTCGTGGCGCTCGGCACCACGCTCTCGATCGCCCCGCTGTCGGGCTACAGCGCCGCGCAGATCGCCTGGGCACGCAGCCAGGCACCGACCTGGCGTCACCACAGGTAACACATGGCCCCGCGGCCGCGTGCCGTGGGTGACTTTCGTCGCTTACCGCACGCAGGGCCGCGCCCTATCGTCACCCCACGCGTCCACATCGCCACAAGGCAGGACTCCCATGCCCTCACCCATCACGCTCAGCTCACCTCTTCCGCCGCAGGACCTGATGTTCGAGTCGATGACGGCCACCGCCGGCCTGAGCGTGCTCGAAGACCTGCAGCTCGGCGTGCTGAGCCCCAAGGCCGGCATCGACCCCAAGCAGCTCCTGGGCAAGGGCGTGACGGTGAACGTGCACCTGGCCGAGGGGAAGCGCCACTTCCACGGCTACGTGACGCGCTTCGCGATGGTGGGCCACCAGGGGCGGCACTACCAGTACCGCGCCACGGTGCGCCCGTGGCTGTGGTTCCTGAGCCGCACGAGCGACTGCCGCATCTTCCAGGAGATGAGCGTTCCGGACATCGTGAAGAAGGTGTTCGAGGACCACCCCGCCGCCAACTTCAAGTTCAACCTCTTTCGCAGCTACCGCAAGTGGACCTACTGCGTGCAGTACCGCGAGAGCGATCTCAACTTCGTGATGCGCCTGCTGGAGCACGAGGGCATCTACTGGTACTTCGAGCACAAGGACGGCGAGCACAAGCTGGTGCTGGTCGATTCGCGCAGCGCACACGACGCACCCGCCGGCCACGACAGCCTGCCCTTCCACGAGGAAGGCACCGCGCCACCCGACACCGAAGCCGTGTCGCGCTGGACCTTCTCGCGCGAGATCCGCCCAGGAAAGACGGTGCTCGACAGCTACGACTTCGAACGCCCCTCGGTCGACCTGCTGGTCACCAAGGACAACGCCCGCGAGCACGACCTCGCCGATGCCGAAGTCTTCGACTACCAGGGCGACTACCTTCAGGCGGCCGACGGCAACCAGCTCGTGGAAGACCGGCTCGACGAGGAACAGTCGCGCTTCCACCTCGTGCAGGCGTCCTGCAACGGGCACAGCGTCGAGGTGGGCCGCCTGCTCAAGCTCACCAAGCACCCGCGCGACGACCAGAACGCCGAGTACCTGGTCACCTCGACCACCATCCATGCGAGCGTGCGTTCGAACGAGTCGGGCGGCTTCGGCGGCGCCAACACCTACCAGTGCGACTTCAGCGCAGTGCCCTCGTCGCAACAGTTCCGCCCCTTGCGCAAGACGCCCAAGCCCTTCATGCAGGGTCCGCAGACCGCGGTGGTGGTGGGCCCCGGCGGCGAGGAGATCTACACCGACAAGTACGGCCGCGTGAAGGTGCAGTTCCACTGGGACCGAGAGGCCAAGAAGAAGGACCTGAAGGACAAGAGCTCGTGCTGGGTGCGCGTGTCGCACCCCTGGGCCGGCAAGAACTTCGGCATGGTGCACATCCCGCGCATCGGCCAGGAGGTGATCGTCGGCTTCCTCGAAGGCGACCCCGACCAGCCCATCATCACCGGCCGTGTCTACAACGCCGAGCAGATGCCACCTTGGGACCTGCCGGCCAACGCCACGCAGAGCGGCATCCTCACACGCTCGTCGAAGGGCGGCGCGTACGCCAACGCCAACGCGATCCGCTTCGAAGACAAGAAGGGCGCCGAGCAGCTCTGGATCCACGCCGAGAAGAACCAGGACATCGAGGTCGAGAACGACGAGACGCACTGGGTCGGCCATGACCGCAGGAAGACCATCGACCACGACGAGACGGTGCATGTGAAGCATGACCGCACCGAGACGGTCGACAACAACGAGACGATCACCATCGGCGTCGACCGCACCGAGTCGGTGGGCAGCAACGAGACCATCACCATCGGCAGCAACCGCACCGAATCGGTCGGCGCCGACGAAACCATCACCATCGGCGCCAACCGCACCGAGTCGGTGGGCAGCAACGAGACCATCGACATCGGCGCCGACCGCGCCATCACGGTGGGCGGCAACGAGAGCGCCTCGGTGGGCGGCCAGCGCTCGCACGACGTGGGTGCGAACGAGAGCATCGCGGTGGGTGCCAACCAGACCATCGACGTCGGGGCCAACCAGGCCACCACCGTCGGCAACAACCAGACCATCTCGGTGGGCGCCAATCAGACCACCACCGTCAGCAGCAAGCAGACGAACAACATCGGCGCCGACCGCAACCTGAGCGTGGCGGGTGCGCAGGGCACCAAGATCGGCAAGGGCCGCATCACCTCGGTCAACGAAGACGACAAGCTGACCGTCGGCAAGACCCTCAGCATCACCGCCGCCGACGCCATCACCTTCAAGACCGGCGATGCCAGCATCACCATGAAGAAGGACGGCACGATCATCATCAAGGGCAAGGACATCACGATCGAGGGCTCCGGCAAGATCAACGCCAAGGCCAGCAGCGACATCGTGATGAAGGGCTCCAAGATTCTCCAGAACTGAGGTGCGCATGAGCAGCTTCGAAACGCATGAACGCGGGGCCACCGAGGCCGTGTCCCGGGACGAGATCACACACGAGGCCGCACGGACCGACCTGCTGGCCCCGCTGCTCGCCGCCCGTCCGCGACGCGCGCG
>DASWSY010000313.1:0-13330 GCA_036402415.1 Rhizobacter sp.
CGACCTGAAGACGCTGCTCGCCGGCGCCTGACGCCGGCAGCCGGCCAAAGAAAACGGCCCCGAAGGGCCGTTTCCGTTTGTGCAAGGGCGCTCTTCAGGCGTCTGCCGCCAGCGCCTTGCGCATCTTCTTCATCGCGGCCACCTCGATCTGGCGGATGCGTTCGGCGCTCACGCCGTATTCGCTGGCCAGGTCGTGCAGCGTCATGCCGCCGGAGCTGTCGTCGTTCACCTTGAGCCAGCGCTCCTCGACGATGCGGCGGCTGCGTGCGTCGAGCACCTCCAGTGCCTGGGCGATGCCGTCGCCGGCCAGCCAGTCGCGGCGGTGGGCTTCGATCACCCGCGTGGGCTCGGTGCTCTCGTCGGCCAGGTAGGCGATGGGGGCGTAGCTCTCCTCGCCGTCGTCGGTCTGCGGCTCGAGCGCCACGTCGCCGCCCGACATGCGGGTTTCCATCTCCAGCACCTCCTCGCGCTTGACGTTGAGGTGCTGCGCCACGGTGTCGACCTCGCCCTGTGTGAGCGTGCTGCGGTGCGTGGCACCGTCGGCCGACTCTTCCTTCAGGCTCTGCTTCATCGAACGCAGGTTGAAGAAGAGCTTGCGCTGGGCCTTGGTCGTCGCCACCTTCACCATGCGCCAGTTGCGCAGGATGTACTCGTGGATCTCGGCCTTGATCCAGTGCAGCGCGTAGCTCACGAGGCGCACGCCCTGGTCCGGATCGAAGCGCTTGACGGCCTTCATCAGGCCGACGTTGCCTTCCTGGATCAGGTCGCCGTGGGGCAGGCCGTAGCCCAGGTACTGGCGCGAGATCGACACCACCAGGCGCAAGTGCGAAAGCACCAGCTTCCCGGCGGACTCGACGTCGCCCTGGTCACGCAGCTTGCGGGCGTAGCGGTGCTCTTCTTCCTGCGTCAGCAGGGGAATGCGGTTCACGGCCGAGATGTAGGCGTCGAGGTTGCCGAGCGACGGCACCAGCGACCACGGGTCACGGACGGTCAGAGCAGAGGCGGTGGAAGCGTTCATGGACATCTCAGACACCCTCCTGGGGAGTTCGTTCCGCAGATATTAGCACTCGATGATTGAGAGTGCTGATCGGCGAATTCGGAACACCTGATGTGAGTGAATACTGTCGAATAAGTTCTGTAGGAATCAGCCGAATCTGGTTTCGGCTTCCTCCAGGATCGAGTCCACGACCGACAGCAATTCGGCCACGCTGACCGGCTTGGTGAGGTAGTGGAAGGCGCCCGCCTGCATGGCTGCGTCGATCTGGGAGGCGAGCGCGTCGGCCGACACCACCACCACCGGGATGTCGGCGGTGGCCGGGTCGGCCTTCAGGTGGCGCAGCAGTTCCAGCCCGTCGATGTCGGGCAGGTGCATGTCCAGCAGCACCAGGTCGGGACGGCGGGTGCGGATGGCGGCCAGGCCGTCGAGCCCCGTGATCGACACGTCGAACTGCACCTGCGGCCGGCGCAGCAGGATGCCGCGCATCACTTCGACGTTGGTTTCGTTGTCTTCGACGTAGTGCACCCGCCGCTGGTGGTACGAGTTCAGGCGCTCGCCGAGCGTGTCGAGCGCCCCGGGCGCGGTGTCGGGCCGGTCGGCGCGCGGCAGGGTGAGGATGAACGAGGACCCGGCGCCGGCCGTGCTGCGCGCCCGCAGCGAACCTCCCATCAGTTCGGCCAGGCGCTGGCTGATGACGAGGCCGATGCCGGTGCCCTCCATGCCAGAGCGCTCGCGGCCCAACCGGTTGAAGGGCTGGAAGAGCTGCTCGAGCTGCTGCGCGGTCATGCCCAGGCCGGTGTCCGACACCACCAGCTCCACCATGTCGGCCTGGACGCAGCGTGCCGTCACGTGGATGCGGCCGCCGTCGCTGTTGTACTTGACGGCGTTCGACAGCAGGTTGATGAGGATCTGCTTGACCCGCGTGGCATCGCCGACCACGCGCGCGGCGTCGTCGGGCAGGTCCTGGGTGACCTGGATGCTGCGGCGGCGAGCGTCCTGCTCCACGAGCGGCAGGGCGGCAGCCATCACCTCGCGCAGGTCGAGGCGGTCGTGCTGCAGGTTGAGCGTGCCCGACTCGATGCGCGACAGGTCGAGCACGTCGTTGATCATGTCCAGCAGGTGCCAGCCCGCCCCCTGGATCTGCGCCACCCACGGCCGCTGCGCCGCGGGCAGCGGGTGGTTCTGGTCGAGTTCGAGGAGTTGCGCAAAGCCCAGCATCGCGTTGAGCGGCGTGCGCAGCTCGTGGCTCATGCGTGAGAGGAACTCGCTCTTGGCCAGGTTGGCCGCTTCGGCGATCTCGCGTGCGCGTTCGGCTTCGGCCAGGCGCAGGTGCTCGGTGATGTCTTCGACCACGCCGACGATTCGGTGCGGCGCTCCCTGCGCGTCGCGCAGCAGCGTCACCACCGACTGCGCCCAGACCATGCGCTTGTCGCGGGTGAGGTAGCGCGCCTGTCGCCGGAACATCGGGATCTCGCCGCGCACGAGCTGGGCGGAAAGCTCGTTGTTCTGGGCGCGGTCCTCCGGGTGCGTGAGCGACGCCAGGTCGGTGCCGGTCAGCTCCTCGGCGCTGTAGCCCGTCAGTTCGCAGAAGTGCGGGTTGACCTGCTGCACGTGGCCTTGCAGGTCGGTGTAGACCACGCCGATCGGCACGTTGTTGAGGATGTTGCGGAAGCGCTGCTCGCTGGCGCGCAGGTCGGTCTCGGTGCGCTGGCGTTCGGCGATCTCGCGCTGGAGCGCGGCAGTACGGTCCTGCACCGCGGCCTCGATGCGGCGGGTCCGGCCGGTCACGGTCAGCAGCAACGCGCCGAGCATGGCGGTGGCGATCAGCCCGACCAGCGAGAAGAGCAGGGCATCGCGCTGGCGAAGGTCGGGCATCTCGCCGCGCTGCGCGGCGATGCGCAGGTCCCATTGGCGGCCGGCAAAGGCCAGCGGCAGCACGTGCAGCAGGTCGTGCTGGGCGGTTTCGCAGCCCGCCGGACCGGCGAGGCGGCGACGGCTGGCGAGCGGGTCGGTGTCGACGATGCACACCTCGAGGTAGTGCGGCAGCGTGGAACGGAAGGAAGCGAGCGCCGCGTCCATGCGCAGGGTCACGAAGACGATGCCGCGCGCCGCGTTCACACGCTCGTCCACGGTGGTGGGCACGCCGTGGTAGAGCGCCTGGTAGATCACCACGATGGTTTCGTCGCCGAGGTTCTGCGTGGCGCGAAAGCCCGCCGTCGCCGCCGGGCTGTCGGTGCGCACTGCGGCGTCGACCGCGGCCCGCGCCTCGGGGATCGAGCGGATGTTCACGCCCAGCGCCCCCTGGTTCGTCTCCTGGGGTTCGATGTAGCGCATCACGACCACCCGGTCGTCGGGCGGCAGCTTGCCGTCGGCGCGGTCGAACACCGTGAACTGCGGGAAGTCGGTGCTGCGCACCTGGGCCTGGTAGGCCGCGGCCTCCGAGCGGGGCATGACCTCGGCCCAGCCGATCGCCTGCAACTGCGAGCCGGGCGTGAGCCAGGCGTGCGTGGCGCGGCGCATCTCGTCACGGGTGACGCTTTCCGACGCGAGGTACACGCCGCGCATCGCTTCGAGCGCGTTCAAGGGATAGTGCATGCGCGCGGCCAGGCTCGACGACGCATGCACCGCATCGCGCTCGAAGCTCGCCAGCAGCCGGGCTTCGCCCCAGCGGGCGATCTGCTTGACGCCCAGGGCCGTCAGCACGGTGGCCACGACGAGCGTCAGGCCCACCGTCAGGCGCCGCGCCACCCACTCGCTGCGAGGCTGCCCGATGAGGGTGAGCACCGCCGGCGTGCCGATCAGCACGCCGAGCGTGTCACCCGAGGCCCACACACACCAAGTGAACCATGGCGTGTCGGGCATCTGGTCGAGCGTCAGGTAGAGCGTGAGCGTGCCCACCGTCGCGCTCACCAGGCACGACGCCACCGCGCCCAGGCCGAAGAAGACGAGGATGTCGCGCGGTTCGCTCAGCGTGAGCGGGTGGCTCGCATGACGCCGCACCAGCAGTGCGCCGATCCAGGCCTGCAGCGTGGCCCCGAGTGCGATGCCCAGCGGCGCGAACACGGCCGTGGCCGGGCTCACCGCGCCGTGTTGCAAGGCCATCAGCACGTTGACCCCCAGGGAGCCCAGTGCCACGCCGGGCAGCATGCGCCAGCCGAAGGTCAGGACGCTGGCCAGCGCAATGCCGGCCGCCGGGTAGAGCGGCGAGGCGTAGCCGGGCGGAATGGCCAGCCACAACGCGAGCCACCCTGCCACGCCATAGGCGAGCGCCGTGCCGACCAGCGCAAGCGGCCAGTGCGGCGTGTGTCGAAAAGGCGCGGCGGGCGTCATCGGGCGGTCACTGGCGTGGGGGATGCGGCACGCAGGCGCCGCAAAGCACGGGTGCCGGCGAGCCTACCACCCGGCGCCGCACCCCGGCATGCGGCAAGCGCGCATGCGGGCTGGTAGCGCGCCCCGCGACCTGGCCGTCAGACGTTGAAGAGGAAGTTCATCACGTCGCCGTCCTTGACGACGTATTCCTTGCCTTCGGCTCGCATCTTCCCGGCATCCTTGGCGCCCTGCTCGCCCTTGTAGGCGATGAAGTCGTCGAAGGCGATGGTCTGGGCGCGGATGAAGCCGCGCTCGAAGTCGGTGTGGATCACGCCGGCCGCCTGCGGGGCGGTGTCGCCGATGTGGATGGTCCAGGCGCGCACCTCCTTCACGCCGGCGGTGAAGTAGGTCTGCAGGCCCAGGAGGCTGAAGGCGGCGCGGATGAGCCGGTTCAGGCCCGGCTCGCTCTGGCCCATGTCGGCGAGGAAGATTTCCTTGTCTTCGTCGCTCATCTCGGCCATCTCGGCCTCGGTCTTGGCACAGATGGCCACCACCGGGGCCTTCTGGCTCTCGGCATACGCACGCAGGCGGTCGAGGTAGGGGTTGTTCTCGAAGCCGTGCTCGTCGACATTGCCGACGAACATGGCCGGCTTGGCGGTGATCAGGCACAGCGGCTTGAGCACCGCGAGCTCTTCCTTGCTGAACGAGATGCTGCGCACCGGCCTGGCTTCGTCGAGCGCGGCCTGGCACTTCTGCAGCACGGCCACCAGCCTGTCGGCTTCCTTGTCGTTGCCCGACTTGGCGGCCTTGATCGAGCGCTGCAGCGTCTTCTCGACCGTGCTCAGGTCGGCCAGGCACAGCTCGGTCTGGATGACCTCGATGTCGGCGATCGGGTCGACCTTGCCGGCCACGTGGATCACGTTCTCGTCATCGAAGCAGCGCACCACGTTGACGATCGCGTCGGTCTCGCGGATGTGTGCGAGGAACTGGTTGCCTAGGCCTTCGCCTTTGGACGCGCCGGCCACCAGGCCCGCGATGTCGACGAACTCGACGATCGCCGGCACGATGCGCTCGGGCTTCACGATCTCGGCGAGCTTCTGCAGCCGCGGGTCGGGCAGCTCCACGATGCCCACGTTGGGCTCGATGGTGCAGAAGGGATAGTTCTCCGCCGCAATGCCGGCTTTGGTCAGCGCATTGAAGAGGGTGGACTTGCCGACGTTGGGCAGGCCCACGATGCCGCATTTGAGGCTCATGGTGGTGCAGGGGAAAGTGGGGTCCGCAGGGCGCGGAGCAGGGGCTGATTCTAGTTCTGCACTAGTTCTGCACTAGTTCTGCGCGGCCGCGGCGCGGGCTTCCAGCGCCTGCTGCACCGTCTGCAAGAGCCGCATGCGGCCCACGGGCTTCACCAGCACCTCGTCCATGCCCGCCTCCAGGCAGGCGGCGCGGTCTTCGGCGTAGGCGTTGGCGGTGAGCCCCACCACCGGCAGGTGGCGCGAGGCCTCACCCGCTTCGCCGGCGCGCAGGCGGCGGGTGGCCTCCAGGCCGTCCATGTCGGGCATGCGCCAGTCCATCAGCACCAGGTCGAAGCCGCCGCGGCTGAGCTGGTTGAGCGCATCCACGCCGGAGCCGGCGGTGTGCACCTCGATGTCTGCCGTTTCCAGCATCTGGCTGGCGATCATGGTGTTGACGGCGTCGTCGTCGACCAGCAGCACGCGCAGGCCGGCCAGGCCACCCGACAGCGGTGCCAGGGCCGAGTTGACCGCCGGCGGCAGCACCGGCGCCTCGCAGGGCGGCAGCGGCAGGCGCAGCGTCACGCGGGTGCCGATGCCGGGTTCGCTCTGCAGCATGAGCGTGCCGTGCATGAGGCCGACGAGCTGGCGCGTGATGGCCAGGCCCAGGCCGCTGCCGGCGTGGCGGCGGGTGTCGCCGCTGTCGGCCTGGTGGAAGGCGTCGAACACCAGCGCCTGGTGCGAGCGCTCGATGCCGATGCCGGTGTCCTCGATGTGGATGTGGAGCTGCTTGACGATCGGCTCGTAGCGCAGCGCCAGGCTCACGTGGCCGTGGTCGGTGAACTTCACCGCGTTGCCGAGCAGGTTGATGAGGATCTGCTTGAGGCGGAATTCGTCGCCGCGCAGCCAGCCCGGCACCCCGTCTTCCACCGCCACGCGGCATTGCAGGTCTTTGGCGGTGGCCTGCGGCTCGATCGTCTCCATCACGCCGCGGACGCAGCCGCGCAGCTCGAAGGGCTGCTGCAGCAGCTCCAGCCGGCCGGCCTCGATGCGCGAGAGGTCGAGCACGTCGTTGATCAGGTGCAGCAGGTGCGTGCCGCCGCGGCGCACCGTCTCGACCAGCTCGCGGCGGTTGGGCTCGTCGAGCGTCGGGTGGCGCAGCAGGTCGGCGGCGCCCAGCACGCCGTGCAGCGGCGTGCGCAGCTCGTGGCTCATCACCGCGAGGAAACGCGACTTGGCCTGCGAGGCCTGCTCGGCCTGGTCGCGGGCGCTCTCCAGGTCGCGCAGGCGGCGCGTGACGACGTCGTCGACGGTCAGCGGCTGGCTGGCCGGGTCGTCGATGTTCGAATCGACCGCGGGGGCGAGCACCGAGAGCTTGCGCAACTGGCGTGCGATGCCGAAGAGCGCGCCGATGACGAAGAGCTGCGCGAAGAAGCCGTTCACGACCAGCGGCCAGATGGTGTGCGTCCATTCCGGCGGGTTGGTCGGGCGCAGGTGCACCACCACCGCGGGCAGCGAGGTGAGCGTCAGCACCGTGAGGCAGATCGCGAGTGCCCGCCAGAGCGGCCAGGTTGCATAGACCAGCAGGTGCACGCCCACCAGCCAGTACGACATCGACGCTGCCGCATAGGTGGTGAAGCTGTCGGCGATCAGCAGCATGTAGCTCACGCTGCCGACGAAGTAGAGGCTCAGCGCAAGCGAGCCCAGGCCTTGGGCCAGCACGAGATAGCGCCCCCTCCAGTGCACCAGCGCGGCCAGGCCGAGCAGGCACACGATCAGCAGCGGATAGGCATAGCGGTCCTGCCGCGAGATCTGGCCGAGCGCGGTCTCGGTCCACCACACGAGCGCGACGCTCGCGGCGATGAGCAGGAAGAGCCACAGCGCCGTGCCCCGCGCCACCAGCGTGATGCTGGGCGTCGCCTGGGGCGTTGCGTCACGCGTCGGGGTGGGGTCGGAAACCGTCAGCGGATCCTGGCGCATGAGGGCAGGGCGGAAGCTCGGGGTGCGGCCTATTATCGAGCTCCCCGCCGCTCCGATACAAAGGCCTGGAAGGACGCACGACCGATGGACCTGCTCAAGCTCGCACCCCACACCAAGGACCTCGGCGGCGGCTTCACCGTGCGCCGCGTGCTGCCCTCGGCCCATCGCCAGGCGGTCGGGCCCTTCCTCTTCTTCGATCACTTCGGGCCGATCACCGCCCACCCGAGCGACCACCACGACGTGCGGCCCCATCCGCACATCGGGCTGGCCACCGTCACCTACCTCTTCGAGGGCGCGATGATGCACCGTGACAGCACCGGCATCGTGCAGCGCATCGAGCCGGGCGCGATCAACTGGATGACGGCAGGGCGCGGCATCGTGCACTCGGAGCGCACGCCCGAGGACCTGCGCCACGTCGACCGCCGCAGCCACGGTTTGCAGCTGTGGTGCGCGGTGCCGGCGGAGCGCGAGGAAGACGAACCCTCGTTCTCGCACACCCCGGCGTCGCAGATTCCATCGGCCGAACTTCCCGGCGTGAGCGTGCGCGTGATGATCGGCGAGGCCTTCGGCCTGCGCTCGCCGGTGCCGACCTTGTCGCCCACGCTCTACGTCGACCTTCAGCTCGCCGCCGGCGCCTCGCTGCAGGTGCCGGCGGCCGCCCGCGAACGTGCGCTCTACGGCGTCGACCAGGGCTTCGTGCTCGACGGCGAGCCGGTGCCACCTGCCACCATGGTGGTGCTGCCCGAAGGTGCCACGCCGGTGCTGGGCGCACCCGAGGCCGCACGCGTGGTGATGGTGGGCGGCGAGCCGCTGGGCCATCGCCACATGTGGTGGAACTTTGTGTCGAGCCGCCGAGAGCGCATCGTGCAGGCCGCAGACGACTGGGCGGCGCAGCGCTTCCCCCAGGTGCCGGGCGAGACCGAGTTCATTCCGCTGCCCGAGAAGCGACCCTGAGCGGCGCCTTGCGCAGGATCAGCACGTTGCCGATCACCGCCAGCAGCACGCCGGCGCCGGCCAGCAGGTCGGGCCGGTAGTTCTCGAACAGCGTCGACACCACCAGCGCGAGGATGGGCGTCATCACGCCGATGGTGCCGGCCGGCCCGGCGCCCAGGCGCTCCAGCAGTGTCAGGTAGCAGGCAAAGGACAGCACCGAGCCGGCGAGCGCCAGGTACAGCAGGGCGGCCCACCACGAGGGGGCCGTCGGCCACACGAGCGACTGGCCGCTCGCCAGGGCGATCAGCAGCACGGCCGCACCACCGTAGAGCATGCCGAAGCCCAGGCTCGGCCACATCGTGAGGCCACGCGCGCCGTTGCGGCTGGCGAGCAGGCTGCCCACGGTGGACAGCAGCACCGAGCCCACGGTGAACACTGCGCCGAGCGAGGTGTTGCCGCCGGTCCGGGCCTTGCCGAATTCGGGCCAGAAGATCAGCGCCACGCCCGCGAGGCCCAGCACGCCGCCGAGCAGGAAGCGGCGCGTGAGCGGCGACCCGAAGAGCCATGCCGCGCCGATGCCGCCGGCCAGCGGCGAGGCCGAATAGCCGACCGCGACCACGCCCGAGGGCAGGTAGCGCTCGGCGTGGTAGACGCAGATGTACGACACGCCATAGAGAAAGAGCCCCTGCAGCGCGAACCACGCATGCGCGCGCGGCGGAAAGGTGAGCCGCTCGCCCCGAGCCGCGCGCCAGGCCAGCACGCAGGTACCTGCGAGCATGAAGCGCAAGGCCACGCCGAACTCCGGCGTGCTGTCGCCGATCTGGAAGGTGATGGCGTACCAGGTCGTGCTCCACACGAGCACGCACACGGTGAAGAGGAGCGATGCCGGGTAGCGAGCCCCCCAGTCGCTGCGCGCCTGCCCCCGAGGGGCGTCGTCCGGCTTGGGGCGGCCCGGCGCCGGACCGCTGCCTGCGTCACTCATCGAAACGGTAGCTCGCGGTGCCGGTTTGTCCCACGCGCAGCCCGCACTCGATGCCTTTCACGATCACTGCGTTCATCGCAAAGGTGATGGCCCCGTCGAGGCGTGCATCGGCGCGGTAGGTGCCGAGCGTGTCGCCTGGCTCGTGGCCTTGTTCGCCGGTCGCCGGGTCGACGCTCGGGATGGTGCAGCGCGAGCAGGGCTTGACGAGCTTGAGCACCACGTCGCCTTCGGGTGTGTCGAAGTGGATCTCGTCGAGGTGGTCTTCGCCGAACGCGTCCAGGCCCGAGAGCACGAGGTTGGGCCGGAAGCGGTTCATCTCGACCGGCGCGGCGCCGCGCTTGGCCAGTCGTTCGTTCAGGTCGGCGAGCGACGCTTCGGAGGTGACGAGCAGCGGATAGCCGTCGCTGAAGGCGTTCTCGGCGTCGAGGTCGCCGGTCCACTGCTTGCTCGACAGGCGCTTCTGCTCGGGGTCGAAGCGCACCAGCCGGCATGTCTGGCCGAGGAAGTCGCTGAACCACTGCGCCGCCAGGTTGCCCATGTCGTAGGCGGCGACCTCGTCCTGCCAGACGGTCACGCGCGTGGGCTCCTCCACCGCGTCGATCGCCAGGTGCAGCGCCAGCATGCCGGGCGCGCGCAGCACCACCTCGGTGTGCTTGAGCGTGGGCTTGACGAGCGCCATGCGCGGCAGCTCGCGCTGCGTGAGGAAGCGACCCTGGGAATCGACCACCATCCACGCCCGGTCGAACTCCAGGCCAGTCTCGATCAGCAGGGCCTCGCGCACGCCGATGCCGGCGCAGCTCTTGATCGGGTGCACGTACAGCCCCGCGATCGCCACGTTCACGTCGCTCACTTGAAGATCCCCTTCAGCTTGTCCTTGAGCTTGTCTTTCGCCACGTCTTCCAGGCGAGGGCTGCTCGCCGCGCCGCTCGCCGCGCTGGCCGCCGGGGGCAGGCCGAGCTTGTCGCGCAGTCGGTCCTTGGCCTGCTGCTCGAGCTTGCCGCCGACCTCGGTCTTGAGCGCCTGCGTGGCGATGGCCGACCAGCGGATGCGCCAGTCGATCGCGTCGAACGGGCCGGTGAGGTGGACCGGGATGGTCAGACCCTTGAGCGCGGCGAGCTCGGCGCCGTCCTGGCCCTTGGAGGTGCCGGTGACGGTGGCACGCGCGGTGTAGTCGATGCGGCCCTTGCCGATGTCGAGCGCGCCGTCGCCGCCGAGCCGCAGGAAGGGGCTCTTCATGTCGAGGTCGTTGCTGCGCGCCACGCCCTCGCTGATGTTGAAGGTGGCGCTCAGCTCGGAGAAGTCGGTCTTCTCGGTGCGGCTGGCCTTCTGCACCTCGTCGCCGCCCTTGAGCCCGAGCGTGGCCTTGGCCTGGCGCAGGCTCTTGGCGAGGTTCACGCCCTTGATCGCGCCGTCGCGCAGTTGCAGCGCCGCCTTGCCCTGCAGGCGAGACTTGAGCTCGTTGACGCTGCGCCCGGCGCTGTCGACGTCGAGCACCACCCGGCCGGTGCCTTCGAGGATGTCCTTCTGCGCCACGTCTTTCAGGAGCGCGTTGACGTTCACGCCGTTGGCGTTGCCCGCGAGCGTGAGGCGGCTCGCGCGTGCGTCGGCCAGCGCGTTGGCGACGAAGCTGCCGCCCCAGGCTTTGCCGCTCAACTGGCCCACGCGCAGCATGCCGCCTTCCAGCGTGGCGGCAAACACCACGTCGGCGAAGCGGTAGGTCTGGTAGGCGAACTGGCCCACCTTGACGTCGAACTTGCCCTGCAGCGAACGCAGTGCCGAGAGGTCGACCGGCGTGTCGGCGGCGCTGCTCGTGGCCGAGGGTGTGGACGGGGCGGTGGCGGCCGAGGGGGGCAGCAGCCGGTTGAGGTCGAGCGTGTCGAAGCGCGCGCTGGCGTTGAGCGTGGTCGGCGTCGTCGCGAGGATCGCCTTGCCTTCGCTCGTGTACGGATTGCCGTTGATCTGGCCCTTGAGCGCCCAGTTCGCCACCTGCGCCGACGCGTCGGCCTTGCCCTGCAGCGTGATCGCCAGCGGCTGGAGCGAAGGCTCCTGGAGCTGGAGCTGGGTGTTGAGGCCTTCGAGCGCGAGCTGGCCCTGCGAGGGCTGCAGCAGCAGCGTGGCGCGCAGCGTGCCTTCCACGTTGCGCGGGCCGCTGCGGCCCTTGAGCGTGCTGTCGATGCCGGGCACCACGATGCGCTCGAAGCTGCCGCTCGGCGCAGCGGTCTTGAAGCTTGCGTCGATGGAGGTCGGGCCGGCCAGGCTCACCTGCCCGCTCAGCGGACTGCCGGTGAGCGAATCGCGCTTGACGAGGAGCTCGGGCCAGTCGAGGTTCAGGTTCAGCGGGTGGCCGCTGCTCGTGCCGCCGAGCTTGATGCGCAGCTTGCCGAGCTGCAGGGCCTGGTTGCTCGGGTCGTAGGCGAAGGCCGCGACCGTGAGCGACGACTTGACCAGCCGCAGCGTGCCCATGCCCGCGTCGCCGGCGAGCTCGATCTTCTCGGCGCGCAGCGTGCCGTGCGCGGTGTCGATGGCCAGCGCACCGCGCAGCGTGGCGTCGACCGTCTCCACGCCGGGCAGCTTGCCCTTCCAGGTGAGCGCCATGTCGCGCAGCTGCACGCCCTTGGCGGCCAGGTCGAGCGTCAGCTCGGTGCTGCCGTCGAGTTCGCCTTGCGCGGCGGGGGCGGTCATCTCGAGCTTCGCCTTCAGCTTGACGGGCGAGGCCACGCCGTCGGCGAGCCGGCCGGTGCTGAGCGAGGCGAGGGTGATGTCGCCGGCGAGCTTGCCCTGCTCGTCGCGCAGCTTGAGCTGCAGGTCTTCGAGCTCGATGCGGCTCACGTCGAAGCGCAGCGGCGAACTGCTCTTGTCCGGCTGCTCGGCCTGGGGCTCGCTCTGCATCAGGTCGTCGAGGTTGGAGCCGCCCTTCGCATCGCGTTGGTAGTGCAGCCGCAGGCCGCGGGCCGTCACCCTGTCGACCACCACCTGCTGGCGCAGCAGCGGCAGCACCGCCACCGACAGCGCCGCCTCGTCGAGGGCCATGAACTGGTCGGGCCGGTTCTTCTCGGACAGGGTCACGCCCGAAACCTGCACCGCCAGGCGCGGGAACACCGACAGCTTGATGGGTCCGTCGATCGCGAGCGTGCGCTGGCGGTTGTTCTTCATCCAGTCGACGGCCAAGCCCTTGTAGGCATTGGGGTCGAAGGTGGCGACGAGGTAGGTGAGCACGGCTGCGATCAGCAGCACGAACACGCCGGCGCCGATCAGCAGCTTGCGCATCCAGGGAGAAGTCATGCGTCGGGGCGTCCCTTGTGGGGACCGTGTGAAATGACCCAGGGGCCTTGGAAACCGCTTGGGCGATGGGGGAAGAAACTGATTCTGCCTCGGGACTGCGGCCACGATGGCGTCTCTACAATGAAACGCCATGAAACGCTTCGATGTCTGCGTGCTCGGGGCCGGTGTCGTCGGCCAGAGCCTGGCCCTGTCGCTGGCACGCCAGGGCTTCCAGGTCGCGCTGGTGTCGCAGCCGGCCGACCCGGGGCGGGTCGACGTGCGGGCCTATGCGCTCAATGCCGCGTCGGTCGAATTGCTGCGTTCGCTGAAGGTCTGGGACGCGTTGCCCCCGCACGCCGCCACGCCGGTGTACGACATGCACATTGAAGGCGATGCCGCCTCGGGCCTGCTCGAGTTCTCGGCCTGGCAGCAGCGTTTCGGCGAACTGGCGTGGATCGTCGATGCGCCGGTGCTGGAGCAGGCGATGGCCGCGGCCGTGCGCTATGCGCCCCACGTCACGCTCGTGGCGCAGAAGGTCGACGCCTCGCTGACCGCCTTGTGCGAGGGCAAGGCCTCGGCCACGCGCGAGGCGCTGGGCGTCACCTGGGACCGCCATGACTACGGCCACACCGCGATCGC
>DASWSY010000314.1:0-6016 GCA_036402415.1 Rhizobacter sp.
GAGCCGCGAGCAGGTCATCGCCGCGCTCGGCCTCGACAAGCCCATGTGGGAGCAGTACGTGACCTGGGTGTCGAACATCGTGCTGCGCGGTGACCTGGGCAACTCGCTGTGGCAGAACTCGCCCGTCACCGAGTTCCTCAAGGCACGCATGCCCGTGACCTTCGAGCTCGGGCTGCTCGCGCTCATCGTCGGCCTGATGATCGCCATCCCGATCGGCGTGTACTCCGCGATCCGGCAAGACACCGCCGGCGACTACATCGGCCGTTCGTTCTCGATCCTGCTGCTGGCGGTGCCGAGCTTCTGGATCGGCACGATGGTGATGGTGTTCCCATCGATCTGGTGGGGCTGGTCGCCTGAAGTGGAGTACGTGCCCTTCTTCGAGAACCCCTGGCAGAACCTCAAGCAGATGATCCTGCCGGCGATCATCCTCGGCGCGGCGCTGTCGGCCATCACCATGCGCCTCACGCGCACGATGATGCTCGAGGTGCTGCGGCAGGACTACATCCGCACCGCCTGGGCCAAGGGCCTCTCGGAGCCGCTCGTCGTGATGCGGCATGCGCTGCGCAACGCGCTGATCCCGGTCGTCACGCTGATCGGCCTGCAGGCGCCGCTGCTGATCGGCGGCGCAGTGATCATCGAGCAGATCTTCGTGATCCCGGGCATGGGCCTTCTCCTGCTCGATGCGGTGAACCAGCGCGACTACCCCATCATCACCGGCGTCTTCCTCGTGGTCGGCGTGGCGGTGATGCTCATCAACCTGGTCGTGGACCTGAGCTATGGCCTGCTCGATCCCAAGGTGAGGTACCGCTGATGGCAGCCGTGATCGAAAACACCGTCGCGGCGATGGCCGCCACGCCGCGCGCACCCTCGCGCAGCTTGGTCAAGCGACTCTTCAAGCAGAAGCCGCTCGGCACGGCCGGCGGCCTGGTGCTGCTCTTCATGCTCGTGGTGGGACTCTTCGCCGAGTTCTTCGCGCCCTACGGCTACAACGAGATCAACATGCTCGAGCGCCTGCAGCCGCCGTCGTGGGCGCACTGGTTCGGCACCGACAACCTTGGCCGCGACGTGATGTCGCGCTGCATCCACGGCGCGCGCCTGTCGGTGATCATCGGCTGCTCGGCCGCGCTGCTGTCGACGCTCATCTCCATCCTCATCGGCGTGACGAGCGGCTACTGGAGCGGCCGCTTCGACATGGTCATGCAGCGCTTCGTCGACGCGTGGATGAGCTTTCCCGGCCTCATCATCCTGATCGTCGTCGTCTCGGTGTTCGGCCCCGGCATGCCGCAGACCATCATCACGCTGGGCGTGCTGCTGGGCATCGACGGCTCGCGCATCGTGCGCAGCGCGGTCGTCGCCGTGCGCGAGAACATGTACGTGCACGCCGCGCAGTCGCTCGGCGCCTCGTCGCTGCGCATCCTGTGGAAGCACATCCTGCCCAACGTGATGCCGGTGGTGATCGTGATCTTCACCACCCGCGTGGGCACGGTGATCCTGGCCGAGTCGGGCCTGGCCTTCCTGGGCCTGGGCGTGCCGCCGCCGGCGCCCACCTGGGGCGGCATGCTCTCCGGCAGCGGCCGCACCTACATGTTCCAGGGCCCGTGGCTGGCCCTCGCGCCGGGCCTGTGCCTGACCATCATGGTCTACGCGACCAACGTGTTCGGCGATGCCCTGCGCGACCTGCTCGACCCCCGCATGCGTGGCTCGCGCTGATCACGTGCCGGGCCGTGCACCGCTTCCTTCCTTCTCACGCCATAACCCAACCTCAACAGGAGACGAGCCCATGAAGACGTTCAGCAGTTGCTTGCATGCATGCGCCCTCGCGGCCGCCATCGCCGTGGCGCCTGCCGCCGCCTTCGCGCAGGGCAAGCCGCAGTACGGCGGCGAGCTGCGCCTGGGCACCGTCTACGTGGGCATCTCCGCGCTGTCGTGGGACCCGGCCGACTACAACTGGAAGATCAACCACGACGCCGGCGGCCAGTACGAGACGCTGTGGGCCGGCGATCTTTCCAAGTCGGTGAAGAACGGCGGCAAGCACCGCTTCGTGGCCGACGCCTGGCTGCCCAGTGACGCCATCCGCGGCGAGCTGGCCGAGAGCTGGAAGTGGATCGACCCGCTCAAGCTCGAGGTGAAGCTGCGCAAGGGGATCATGTACCCGGAGAAGCCGGGCGTGATGAAGTCGCGCGAGTTCGTGGCCGACGACGTGGTCTTCGCCTTCAATCGCCAGGAGAAGAGCCCGAAGAAGGTGGCCGAATACCTGGACCACATGGCCAAGGTCGAGGCGACCGACAAGCACACCGTGCTCTTCACCTTCAAGAACTACAACGCCGAGTGGGACTACCGCTGGGGCTGGGGCTACTACTCGGCCATCGTGCCGAAGGAAGTGGTCGAGGCCGGCGCCTCCAACTGGAAGAACGTCAACGGTACCGGCCCCTACCTGCTTCAGGACTTCCAGGCCGGCAACTCCAACACCTACGTCAAGAACCCCAACTACTGGGACAAGGAAAAGATCGGCGGCCAGGAGTACAAGCTGCCCTTCGTCGACAAGATCACCTACCGCACCATCAAGGACGAGGCCACGCGCTACTCGCTGCTGCGCACCGGCAAGCTCGACATCCTGGAGGTGATCCGCGCGAGCGAGGTCGAAGACCTCAAGAAGCAGGCGCCGCAGCTCAAGTGGTCGCGCACGCTCGCGATGGCCGGCACCTACATGGCCATGCGCGTCGACGTGAAGCCCTTCGACGACATCCGCGTGCGCCGCGCGATGAACATGGCCGTCGACCGCCAGGCCATCATCAAGTCGATCTACAGCGGCCACGCCGAGGTCTTCGGCTTCCCGATGCACCCCGACTACGTGGGCTACTTCGAGCCGCTGACAGCCATGCCGCAGGCGGTGCAGGAGCTCTACACCTACAACCCCGCCAAGGCCAAGCAGCTGCTGGCCGAAGCCGGCTACCCGAACGGCTTCAGCTTCAAGGTGCAATACAACTCGGTCAACGGCACGCACGCCGACCTGGTGCAGATGCTCGCCGCCTACTACGACAAGATCGGCGTCAAGCTCGAGATCCAGCCGATGGAGTACCCGGCCTTCCTGTCGGCCATGACGACGCGCACCAACGCGCCGCTCTACCTGATGGACAACGGCCACACCAACCCGACGACCTCGATCCGCAAGAACTTCGTCAAGGGCCAGGTGTGGAACCCGTCGCAGTGGAACGACCCCGCCTTCGAGAAGAAGATGGACGACGTGCTGCTCGAGCGCGACGAAGGCAAGCGCCAGATCATGCTGAAGGTCATGACGCGCGAGATCCTCGAGAAGGCGCCGTACGTCTGGCTGCCCACGCCCTACAACCACGTGGCCTGGTGGCCCTGGGTCAAGAACTACGACGGTGAGCTGCGCGCCGGTGCCGTGCGCCCCTGGCCGATCTACAGCCGCATCTGGATCGACCAGGAGCTGAAGAAAAAAATGGGGAAATGACACCCCCTCGTCCGGCGAGTACGCCGGCCGATCCCCCGAGGGGATGCGGGCCGGCTTGGGAGCGGCCCGGCGCTCGGCCCGCCTCTCCGTTCACCATCTCCTAGGAAGTACACCTTGAGTGAACCCCTGCTCCAAGTCCGCAACCTCACCACGCGCTTTCGCACCGAGCGTGGCGAGGTGACCGCGGTCGACAACGTCTCCTTCGACGTCGCCCCAGGCGAGACGCTCGCGATCGTGGGCGAGTCGGGCTCGGGCAAGAGCGTCACGGCCTTGTCCATCCTGCGGCTCATCCCCAACCCGCCGGGCCGCATCGAAAGCGGCCAGATCCTCTTCGAAGGCAAGGACCTCGTGACGATGAGCGACGAGGCGATCCGCGCGGTGCGCGGCGACCGCATCGCGATGATCTTCCAGGAGCCGATGACCTCGCTGAACCCGACCATCACGGTGGGCAAGCAGATCGCCGAGCCGATGAACCTGCACCGCGGCACCCCGTGGGAGCAGGCGCTCAAGACAGCCGGCGAGCTGCTGGCCAAGGTGCGCATTCCAGATGCAGCCTCCAAGGGCAGTGCCTACCCGCACCAGTTCTCGGGCGGCCAGCGCCAGCGCGCCATGATCGCGATGGCGCTCGCCTGCAAGCCGCGGCTCATCATTGCCGACGAGCCCACCACCGCGCTCGACGTCACGGTGCAGGCGCAGGTGCTCGACCTCCTGAAGGAGCTGTGCCGCGAGACGCAGGCCTCGCTCATCCTCATCACGCACGACCTCGGCGTGGTGGCGCGTTATGCCGACCGCGTGGCGGTGATGTACGGCGGGCGCATCGTCGAGCAGTCGAGCGCGCGCAACATCTACAAGAACCCGAGCCATCCCTACACCCGCGGCCTGCTCGCCTCGGTCCCGCGCCTGGACGGCGACTCGTCGCAACGCCTGGTGCCGATCGAGGGCTCGCCGCCCGACCTCGCGCGCCTGCCCCCGGGCTGCGCCTTCGCGCCGCGCTGCCGCCTCGCCACCGACGAGTGCCGGCAGGAACGCCCGCAGCTTCGCCCGGTCGGCACCGACCACATCATGGCCTGCATCCGCGAGCCTGCGGCCGCCATCCCTGCCCGTTCGGAACCCGTGAACACATGAGCGCCACCCCCCTGTCCGCGAAGACCGATCCGCTGCTGCGTGTCGAGAACCTGAAGGTCCACTTCCCCGTGCACGCGGGTGCCGTGCTGCGCAAGCAGGTCGGCGCGGTGAAGGCGGTGGACGGCGTGTCGTTCACGCTCAACCGCGGCGAGACGCTGGGCCTCGTCGGTGAGTCGGGCTGCGGCAAGTCGACCACGGGCCTTGCCATCCTGCGCATGCAGGACATCACCGAAGGCAAGGTCTTCTTCGAAGGCGACGACATCACCGCACAGGACCGCCGCACCGGTCG
This sequence comes from Rhizobacter sp., assembly GCA_036402415.1. Lineage (GTDB taxonomy): Bacteria > Pseudomonadota > Gammaproteobacteria > Burkholderiales > Burkholderiaceae_C > Rhizobacter. The sequence goes on from DASWSY010000314.1 coordinate 4,890, forward strand.
CTTCCGCCGCCGCATGCAGATGGTCTACCAGGACCCGTACGGCTCGCTCAACCCGCGCATGACGGTGGCCGACATCGTGAGCGAGCCGCTCGACGTCTACGAGGTCGGCACCCGGGCCGAACGCCGCGAGCGCGTGGCCGCGCTGCTCAAGACCGTGGGCCTGCTGCCCGACATGGCCGACCGCTACCCGCACGAGTTCTCGGGCGGCCAGCGCCAGCGCATCGCCATCGCGCGCGCGCTCGCGCTGGAGCCCAGCCTCATCATCTGCGACGAGCCGGTGTCGGCACTCGACGTGTCGATCCAGGCGCAGGTGGTCAACGTGCTGGTCGAGCTGCAGCAGCGCCTGGGCCTGTCCTACCTCTTCGTCGCGCACGACCTCGCGGTGGTGCGCCACATCAGCCACCGCATCGCGGTGATGTACCTCGGCCGCATCGTCGAGATCGCCTCCAAGGACGACCTCTACCAGCGCCCGATGCACCCCTACACCCAGGCGCTGATGTCGGCCGTGCCGGTGGCCGACCCCGAGATCGAAGCCACCCGCCCGCGCATCGTCGTCAAAGGCGAGGTGCCGAGTGCCCTGCGCCCGCCCTCGGGCTGCCGTTTCCACCCGCGCTGCCCCGAGGCCATGGACGTCTGCAGGACGAAAGACCCGGCCCTGCTCGACAAGGGCGCCGGGCGTGCGGTGGCCTGCCACCTGCACGACGGCGTGGTGATGCAGATGCCGGAATCTCGCAAAGTGGCCGCCTGACGGTGCGCCAGGCGGAACGGGAGAGGGTTGCTGGCCGATAATCCGCGCCTTGCCACATGGCTGCACGCAAGCCCCCTTCCTCTTCCCCGCCGATGTCCGCGACGCTCCCTGCCCAGACGCAGCGCTTCCAGGAGAAGCGCGAAGCCATCCTCAGTGCCGCTGCCGCGCTCTTCAACCAGCACGGGGTGAAGGGCGCCACGCTTGCCGACATCGCCGCGAGCGTGGGCCTGGTCACCAACAGCGTGACCTACTACTACCGCAAGAAGGAAGACCTGGCGACCGCCTGCTTCCTGCGGGCCATCGAGGTCTTCCGCGGGATCATCGAGCAGGCCTCGCACAAGAGCGGCATCGAGGCGCGCGTGAGCGAGTTCTTCCGCCT
>DASWSY010000315.1:0-4739 GCA_036402415.1 Rhizobacter sp.
CACGTTGCCCACGGCGTCGATCTCGACTTCGTCGAAGCCGCAATCGCGCATCCAGTAGGCGAGCTGCTTCTGGCAGGCGATGTGGGCCGGGGTGAGGTAGGTGACGGTGAGCGCGTCTTCCACGTCGCTGTGCTGCGCGAGAAGCTCGGCGCAGTCCCACACCTGGTTGCCGAGCGTGGGCTCGACGCCGAACCTGTCGTTCAGCCGCAGCTCGGCGATGCGATGGATGTTGCGCAGGCACTCGGCGCGCTCGAAGTCGGCGTGGCCTTCGAGCCGGCGTGCGAAGGTGGCGATGATCTGCTGCCGCGTGAGCCCGGTGCCGCGCGGGCCGCGCACCGCGAGGATGAAAGGCCAGCCGAACTTGGCGTGGTACTCGGCGTTGAGGCGCTGCAGCGCGGCCAGCTCTTCGGGCGAGCAGGCCTTGAGGCCCGCGGTGTGCTGCTCGTGGCTGGACTCGGCCGTGAGCTGGCCTTGTTCGGCGAGCTTGCCGGCCAGTTCGGGGTGGGCCTGGATGAGGGCGAGCTGCTGGGCGGGCTCGGCTTCCCGCACCGTCTGCGCCATGGCGTGCTTCAGCGCCGCGAGGCTCTTGAAAGGCCGCTGCGCGAGTGCCTTCTCCGCGATCCACGGCGAGTGCTCGTAGATGCCTGCGAGCATCTGCAGCGCCTCTTCGGGCGCTGCGGTGTTGAGCTGGTCAAGCGTGAGGTTCATGCCGGCGCCGGGTGATGCTGTTTCCAATGCCGCGCGATGTCGATACGCCGGCACACCCACACCTTGTCATGCGCAAGCACATGGTCGAGAAAGCGCTGCAGCGAGCCGATACGCCCCGGCTTGCCGAGCAGTCTGCAGTGCATGCCGATGCTCATCATCTTCGGCGCCGTGTCACCCTCTGCATACAGCGCATCGAAGCTGTCGCGCAGGTAGGTGAAGAAGTGGTCGCCGGTGTTGAAGCCCTGCGTCTGCACGAAACGCATGTCGTTGCAGTCGAGCGAGTAGGGCACGACGAGCTGCTGCACCACGCTGCCATCGCTCTTCGTCACCGGCGTCCAGAAGGGCAGGTCGTCGCCGTAGTAGTCGCTGTCGTACTCGTAGCCGCCGTGGTCGGCCACCAGCCGGCGGGTGTTGGGACTGTCGCGGCCGGTGTACCAGCCGAGCGGCCAGGCGCCGCCGGTCATGTCCTTCAACACGTGCGTGCCGAGCTCCATGTGGCGGCGCTCGGTGGCCTCGGGCAGGTTCTGATAGTGGATCCAGCGCAGTCCGTGGTTGGCGATCTCGTAGCCGCTTTCCATGAAGCACGACAGCAGCTCGGGGTAACGCTGCATCGCCATGCCGACCGCGAAGATGGTCATCGGCAGCTTGCGCTTCTCGAACTCGCGCAGGATGCGCCACACGCCCGCGCGCGAGCCGTACTCGTACATCGACTCGATGGTCATGTGCCGGTTCTCGTAGGCCTGTGCGGTGATCAGCTCGGAGAGGAAGGTCTCGCTGGTCGGGTCGCCGTGCAGCGGGTTGTTCTCGCCGCCTTCCTCGTAGTTGAGGACGAACTGCACGGCGATGCGGGCGCCATTCGGCCACTGCGCATGCGGGGGGTTGCGGCCGTAGCCTTTCAGGTCTCTCGGGTAGGTCTGTTGTTCGCTGGTCATGGGGGGTCTCCGGCCTGCAGCACCGACGGCAAGTCCGGCACCCGGGGCTGCAGGCGCAGGTTGCGCTCGACATTGTGCAAGTGGCTCTGCATGAGCTTGACGGCGGCGCGGGCATCGCGGGCTTCGAGCGCGTCGACGATGGCGACGTGCTCCGCAAAGGAGTGTTCGGCCGAGTGGGCAGACTGGTACATCAAGGCGATCAGCGAGCTTCTCGACACCAGCTCTCGCAAGATGTCGGCCAGCGCCTCGTTGCCGAGCATGCGGGCGAGCACCACGTGGAAATCGGCCAGCAGCCGGGTGCGGCCGGGCACGTCGGTGCGTTGCACCGCGGCTTCTTCGTCGCGCAGGTGTGCGCGCAACTGGGCGATCTGCGGCTCGCTGAGCTCGGCGGCGGCACGCTTGATCATCGCTGCCTCGATCATCTGGCGCACCTCGAAGACGTGGCGCGCTTCGTCGACGCTCGGCTGCGCCACGCGCGCGCCGCGCGCCTGGGTGAGGGTGACGAGCTTGTCGCGGCTCAACTGGTGCAGTGCCTGTCGCACGATGGTGCGCGAGACCTTGAAGATGTCGGCGATCTTCTGCTCGGCAAGCTTGGTGCCGGGCATCAGGCGCCGCTCCACGATGGCGGCGGTGATCGACTCGGCGATGCGGCGGGTGGTGTCGTGCAGTTCCTCGCTGCCTGGGCGGGCTGCCGAGGCGGCCTGCTTCTTGCCTGCGCTGGCTCTGCCGCGGGCCACCGGGCGGATGGCGGTCAGGTTGGCAGGAGAGCGCGGCATGGGCGTGTCGGGTGGCAGCTAGGCGGTGTGCTGCAAACTGTATACACTTTTCCCCGTCTTGCAACCCGCAATCAACGAGAGGCCGACATGGGCAAGCTCACCACCCACGTGCTCGACACCATGCACGGCTGTCCCGCCGCCGGCATGCTGGTGGCGCTGTACCGCATCGACGCCGGCCAGCCGACCTTGATCAAGCAGCTTGCCTTGAACCACGACGGCCGTGCCGACGCACCGCTGCTCGACGACACGAGCTTCAAGACCGGCACCTACCGCCTCGTCTTCGAGGTGGCCGCCTATTTCAAGGGGCGCGGCGTGAACCTGCCGGAGCCGCCCTTCGTCGACGCCGTGCCCATCGACTTCGGCCTCGCCAATCCCTTGCAGCACTACCACGTGCCGCTGCTCACGAGCCCCTGGGCCTATTCCACCTATCGGGGAAGCTGAGGCGTGGATTACTCGCACCTGCTCGACTGGCTCAACCTGCTGCTGCGCTGGGCCCACGTCATCACCGGCGTGGCCTGGATCGGCGCCTCGTTCTATTTCGTCGCGCTCGACAACAGCCTCACGCCGCCGGCCGATCCGAAGGAGCGCGAGAAGGGCATCGGGGGCGAGCTCTGGGCGGTGCACGGGGGCGGCTTCTACCACCAGCAGAAGTACCCGGTGTCTCCCGCGGTGCTGCCCGAGCGCCTGCACTGGTCGATGTGGGAGAGCTACTCGACCTGGCTCACCGGCTTCGCGCTCTTCACGGTGCTCTACCTCTTCAACGCGAGCAGCTTCCTCATCGACAAGAGCGTGTTCGACTGGTCGCCGGCCGCGGCCGTCAGCACCGCGCTCGGTTTCTTCGTCGGCTTCTGGCTGGTCTACGACGGCATCTGCCGCCTGTTTGGCCAGCGCGCGCATGGCGACGCGATCGTGGGCGTGCTGGTGTTCCTCTTCGTCATCTTCGCCTCGTGGCTTGCGTGCCAGCTCTTCGCCGGGCGGGCGGCCTTCCTGCTGGTGGGCGCCATGCTTGCCACCACCATGAGCGGCAACGTGCTGTTCTGGATCATCCCGGGCCAGCGCAAGGTGGTGGCGGCGCTGCGCGCCGGCCAGCCGGTCGACCCGGTCCACGGCCAGCGCGGCAAGCAGCGCAGCGTGCACAACACCTACTTCACGCTGCCGGTGCTGCTGACCATGATCAGCAACCACTACGGCTTTCTCTACACCGGCCCCAACAACTGGGTGACGCTGGTGGTGATGATGCTGGCGGGCGCGCTGATCCGCCAATCCTTCGTGCTGCGCCACCGCGCGCATGCGACGGGGCAGCCGGTGCCTTGGTGGTATGCGATGGTGGGGGGGGTGCTGCTCGCGGGCGTGTTCACGGCCACGATGCCGGCGGGCGAGAAGACGGCGGCCGACCCGGCACCGGTGTCGTTTGCCCAGGTGCAGAAGGTGATGGCCGAGCGCTGCGTGATGTGCCACAGCGAGCAGGTGGTGAACAAGGCCATCCAGCTCCACACACCCGAGCTGATCCTGCGCAATGCCCAGGCGGTCTACCAGCAGTCGTCCGTCCTGAAGCTCATGCCGCTCAACAACGCCACGCAGATGACCGAGGCCGAGCGGGTGCTGGTCAAGCGCTGGTACGAGGCGGGCGCGAAGCCCTGACACGTCTCAGGCCCGTGGCCTGCGCGCTGCCCGCGCCGGCGGCGCCCCGCCGGGCAGGATGCGGCCCAGCAGCCAGCGCAGCGTGCGCCGCACCGCGGCCGGGTCACGGCCCTCCTGCAGGTCGAGTGCCGCACGGTCGAACGCGGCCGAGAGCCAGCCGGTGAGCACGTCCAGGTCGACGCCCTTGAGGCCTGCCGCGGCCAGCCCGGTGCGCAAGGTCCCTTCGGCATTCGCGGCGTCCAGCGCCTGCATCGCTTCGCGGCCCAGGGCGGCCGGCCCTTCCACGAGCAGCAGCCGGGTGCGGCCCGGCACGGCCATCGCGGCCAGGTAGGCGTCGCCGCCGGCCAGCAGGGCCTGGTCGGCTGGCAGGTCGGTGGGCGAAGCAGCTTCGATCTCCGCCGCCACGGCTTGGGCCTCGCGCGCCACCACGGCGTGGAAGAGGTCGCGCTTGTCGACGAAATGGTGGTACAGCGCGCCGCGTGTCATGCCGGCGGCGGCGCAGACCGCTGGCGTGGCCGTGTCGCCGTAGCCGTGGGCCACGAAGAGCTCGCGTGCCGCGTCGAGCAGGGCGCTGCGGGTGGCCTCGCTGCGTTCAGGGTTGGTGCGGGCGGGTTGCATACGTACAGACTGTATGTTAACTTAAACAAACATACAGCACGTATGTTTGTTCACGGCACCTGCC
>DASWSY010000316.1:0-1939 GCA_036402415.1 Rhizobacter sp.
GGTTCGGCGCCGTGCTCCTGGAAGGCGAGCCCGAGCACCTGGAACTGAGCCTTGGCTGGCTGCAGATGCAGGCGCACGCCCAGACCGCCATCGTCATCGTGGGCGCCGGCGGCGCGGCTGCGATCGCGGACGCGCTCACGCGCGGGGCCGACGACTACGTCTTCTCCGACGGCGACGTGGCCTACGCGACGCAACGCATCATCGCGCGCATCGGCGCGCGCACCGAACGCCGCCGGCGCACCGTCCTGCGCAGTGGCAACGTGGAGCTCAACGCGCTGTCGGGCGAGATCGGCTCGGCCGGAGCGCGCGTGCGCCTGACCACGCGCGAGACCCGCCTGGCGAGGCTGCTGTTCGAGAGCCCCGGCCGGGTGGTGGCCCTCGACCGCCTGTGCCTCGAGCTCTGCGGCACGAACGACGCCACCGCGGTGCGCTCGGTCAACCAGCACGTCTATCAACTCCGGCGCAAGCTCGATCGCCTTCCCGCCGAAGGTGAGCGCGTGCGCATCGAGGCCCTGTACGGCACCGGCTACCGGCTCGCACGGTGATGCACTCACTGACAGATCGTTTCCGCCTCGCCGGGCACAGTCGGCTGCGGCTGAAGGGCCGGCACCGCCGCGCTTGAAGGGTGCCGCCGCAGGCACAGCAGCATCGCGCCGCAATCTTCATCTTTCTCGCAGCCCGTCGACATGCGGCGGCGGGCCGCGGGCGAGATCTGTCGATGCGGGAGCCGGCCGCGTCAGTCTTGTAACGGTTGGCGTCCGGCATGCAAAGGGCACCCCTGACCCGAGCGCTGGCACCGAAAGTGCGCGCACTGCAGCAGGCCAGCCCGCTAGCGAGATTTGCTGAAGATCTCCTGCGGCAGTCATGTCGGCCACATCGAACCAGAACCAAGAACGATCACAGGAGTTTTCGACATGCCTCACCGAGTCCTCGCGGCGCCAACACGCCCACGCATTGCCCTGACCCTGGCAAGCCTCTTCCTCACCGTCGGCGCCTTGAGCGCCTGCGGTGGCGCCGACAAGACCAGCCAGGCCGCCGAGCCGCCGTCGTCGGTGCCCGCCCCCAGCCCCGCGCCCGCACCGGGTCCTGCACCCGCACCCACACCCGCACCGGCCCCTGCGCCGGGTGGCGGCACCAACGAACCGGTGCTGGAGCAACCCGCGCCCGCGCCGGCCCCGGAACTGCCGAGTCCCAACGCCCCCGAGGCCGCACCGTCGCTGCCGCCGGCACTGCAGCTGCCCTCGGGCCTCGACCTCAGCCGGCCCGGCGCGGCGGTGAGGCCGGTTGCCGCCACGGCGCTCTCGTCGATGAACGATGGCAGCAATGCCGCCAAGGCCATCGACGGCGATCCGGCCACGCGCTGGGAGAGTGCCCACACCGACACCGCCTGGATCCGCTTCGACTTCGGCGCCAGGACGGCCCTCGGCCACATGAAGCTCACCTGGGAAGCGGCCTACGGCAAGGAGTACGCGATCGAGGCCTCGGACGACGGCGACACCTGGTACCAGCTCCGCTACGTGACCGGCGGCAAGGGCGGCGTCGAGGAATTCTTCAACCTCAATGCCAACGTGCGCTACCTGCGCCTGCGCGGCGTGGCCCGCGGCACGCGCTACGGCTACTCGCTGTTCGAGGTCGAGTTCAAGTCGCCCGGCAGCGACAACACGCTGCCCGTGCTGGCCACCTCGGCCGAACGTTTCCCGGCCGACGGCAGCGCCCTGGCGCCGCCGCCCGCCGTGCGGCCGCCGCTCGAGATGGTGCAGTTCACGCTGGCCGACGGCACGCTCGTCACCCGATTCGGCATGGTGGGCCGTTCGCGCCACGCCCGCGAGCGCGGCGAAGAGTGGAACGAGATCGGCTATGGCCCCAACGAGACCGTCGACGCCGCCGGCCGCCCGCAGGACAAGGGCCCGGGCGCGCACCTGAACTTCGTCGCGAACTA
>DASWSY010000317.1:0-3226 GCA_036402415.1 Rhizobacter sp.
CGGCGGTGCCCAGCACATGCGCGAGCTGCTCACGCAGTACGGCACGCTCAACGCCGAGGTGAAGGCCCTGCTCGACGACCCGAAGAGCGCCATCCTCGAGATCGACCGCAAGGTCATCGCCAAGCAGCGCAGCCTGACAGAGGCCGAGACGGCCAACTTCGGCGTGCCGCTCGGCGGCAGCCTGATCCCCTGGATCGACAAGGATCTGGGCAACGGCATGTCCAAGGAAGAGTGGAAGGGCATGGCCGAGACCAACAAGATCATGGGCATGGGCGAAGGCTTCGGCACGCCCGCCGTGCCGGTCGACGGTTTCTGCGTGCGCGTGGGCGCGATGCGTTGCCACAGCCAGGCGCTGACCTTCAAGCTGAAGAAGGACGTGCCGCTGGCGGACGTCGAAGCCATGATCCGCAACGACAACGCCTGGGTGAAGTTCGTGCCCAACACCCGTGAAGACACGCTTCGCGACCTGACGCCCGTGGCAGTGACCGGCACGATGACCATCCCGGTCGGCCGTGTGCGCAAGCTGGCGATGGGCCCGGAATACCTGGGCGCCTTCACCATCGGCGACCAGCTCCTGTGGGGCGCCGCCGAGCCGCTGCGCCGCATGCTGCGCATCCTGCTGGACGCGTAACCAAGTGATGCCAGGCCCCTGTCCCGCGTTGTGGAACCGCCACAGGGGCCTGCTCCAGAACCCTTTGATCGGCTTTGCTGAGGAATGTCAGGCAAAGCATGAGCTTGTCTTTGTATCTCGTTGATGTTATTGTGATTTCTACCTTTATCGGTTGAAAGCGCCCAGAAGCCCGTGGCTCGCGTCAACAACAACTCCGAAAGCAGTGGGGCTCGCTCGGTTCCACCCCCTTCCTATTGGGAGACGCCTTGAAAAGAAACTCGCTGTACACAGGGCGCTTCGCTCTGACCGGAGCGGCCCTCGCCGCGATGTGCCTCTTCGCCTCGAATGCTCTCGCGCTCGGCCTGGGGCGCCTGACCGTGCAGTCGGCGTTGGGCGAAACCCTGAAGGCCGAGATCGAGGTCACGAGCCTGACGCCCGAGGAAGCCTCCAACTTCAATGTGCGGGTCGCGCCGCCCGAGTCGTACCGCGCTGCGGGCGTCGACTACAACTCGGTGCTGCCCAGCACGCAGGTGGCGCTGCAGCGTCGTCCTGACGGGCGCGCCTTCCTCACGCTGTCGAGCGATCGAGCCGTGCAGGAGCCGTTCGTCGACGTGATCCTCGAGATCACCTGGGCGACCGGTCGTCTGGTGCGCGAGTACACCTTGCTGCTCGATCCACCGCAGACCCGCGTGGCGGCGGCCCCCGTGCCGCCTGCGCAAACCACCTCGCCGGTCATCACGCCGGCGCCGGCGCCCGCGCCCTCAGCGGCTGCACCGTCGTCCGAGCCGATCCGCCGCTCGTCGCCCGCGCCGCGTGCTTCAGCCCAGGCTCCTTCGGGCGAGCCGGCCGAGCCGCGCAAGCCGGCCGTCACCCGGGCACCGTCTGCCGTGCCGTCCGGCGATGCCGTGGGTGAGGACGAGTACAAGGTGAAGCCGGGCGACACGCTGTCGCGAATTGCCGGCCGCACCCAGCGCCAGGGCGTGTCGCTCGATCAGATGCTGGCCTCGCTGTACCAGGCCAACCCCGACGCCTTCATCAACAACAACATGAACCGGCTGAAGTCGGGCGTGGTGTTGAGCGTGCCTTCTGCGGACACGGCCAAGGCCATCACCCCGGCCGAAGCGCGCCAGATGATCCAGGCGCAAAGCGCCGATTTCGGGGCCTACCGCCAGCGCCTCGCATCTGCGGCGCCGGCCGCCCCGGTGGATGCGCCTTCGCGTCAGGCCGGCGGGACGGTGCAGTCGTCCGTGGAAGATCGCAAGGCCTCCGCTGCGCCCACGCCCGACAGGCTGACCCTGAGCAAGGGTACGGCGGGCAAGGCGTCCGCGCCAGAGGATCGGCTGTCCAGGGAACGCGAGAAGCAAGAAGCCTCGGCCCGCGTGGCCGAGTTGTCGAAGAACGTCGAAGAGCTGAAGAAGCTGTCGGGTGCCTCGGCAGCCGCCGGTGGAAAAGCGGCTCCTGCACCGGCACCGGTGACGACGGCCCAGGCGCCTGCCGTGAAGCCTCCGGTCGCCGTGCCCACGGTGCCGGTGGCCCCGCCGCCGCCCGTCACACCGCCGCCGCCTCCTCCTCCCCCTGCGCCGCCCGTGGCGCCGCCGGCGCCCGCGCCGGCTCCCGTGATCGCGGCTGCGCCTCCTGCCGAACCGGCGTCGGTTCCGGCGGCGGTGGCATCTGCGCCGGCCGTGGTGGCTGCGGCATCGGCTGCCAGTGCAGCGGCTGCCAGCGCGCCCATGGCGGCGGCTTCCCCCCCGGCGGTGCGTCCGCCGGTGGCGGCGCCCGCGCCGGAACCTCAAGGCCTCTTCGCGTCGCTGTTGGAAGACAACCCTCTGGTGCTTGCGGCAGGTGCGGCGCTGATTGCGTTGCTGGCCGGTTTCGGCATCTATCGCTTCACCAAACGAGCGAAGAAGGACAGCGGCGAAACCTCGTTCCTCGAAAGCCGCCTGCAGCCCGACTCCTTCTTCGGCGCCAGCGGTGGCCAGCGCATCGACACGCGTGATGCCGGCGGCACCTCGTCCTCGATGAGCTACTCGCTGAGCCAGCTCGATGCGATCGGCGATGTCGACCCGGTGGCCGAAGCCGACGTGTACCTGGCATACGGCCGCGACCTCCAGGCCGAGGAAATCCTCAAGGAAGCCATGCGCGCGAGCCCCGAGCGCCTGGCCATCCGCACCAAGCTGCTCGAGGTCTATGCGAAGCGTCGCGATACCAAGGGTTTCGAACTGCTGGCCACGCAGCTCTATGGCTTGACCGGCGGGCAGGGCGAAGACTGGGCCAAGGCGCAGGAGATCGGCCTGCAGATCGACCCGGAGAACCCGCTGTACCAGCCGGGTGGCAAGCCTGCCACCGTGGAGGGTGAGGGCCGTCCCGCGGCCGAATTGCTGGGCGCGAGCACGATGCCGCAGTCCGTGTTGCCGTCGCCGTCTGAGTTCGGTGCGAGCGGCAAGTCAGGCAGCGGGTTCGACACCACCGGCGGTGGGAGCCTCGACCTGGATCTCGACCTGGGCGGTGCACCGGAGGCACCGGCACCGGCCGTGCGTCTCGACGAGCGCACCCAGCCCGTACAGGTGCCGCCGCCGGCCCCCGTGGCCGCGCCGGCATTCGACGCGATGAGCTTCA
>DASWSY010000318.1:0-13288 GCA_036402415.1 Rhizobacter sp.
GCAGCCCATCGTCGGCCTGATCCGCGAGCTGGCCGAGTTCGAGAAGCTCACCCACCTGCTGCAGGTCACGCCCGAGAAGCTGCGCCCGCATCTCTTCGGCGAGAAGCCGGTCGCCGAGGCGATGGTGGCCGAGCTCGCGGGCGAGGTGGTGGCCTTCGCCCTCTACTTCACCAACTTCTCCACCTTCCTCGCGCAGCCCGGCCTGTACCTGGAAGACCTCTACGTGCAGCCCGCCCACCGCGGCAAGGGCATCGGCGAGGCGATGCTCACGCGCCTGGGCAAGGTCGCGGCCGAGCGTGGCTACGGCCGCTTCGAGTGGAGCGTGCTCGACTGGAACGAGAACGCCATCCGCTTCTACGAGCGCATGGGGGCGACGGTGATGCCCGACTGGCGGGTGTGCCGGATCGCGGGCGATGCGCTGGCGGCGTTCGCCGCGCCCCGTTCACTCTGAACCGGTCGAAGCGCTTCGAACCTTCGACAGGCTCAGCCTGATCGAACGCGGGCCGCCTCCCGTTCCCGCAGGACCTTGCGCTGCACCTTGCCGGTGGTCGTCATCGGCAGGGAGTCGATGAACTCGATCTCCTTGGGGTACTCGTAGGGCGCGAGCTTGCCGCGCACATGCTGCTGCAGCGACTCGACCAGCTCGGCCGTCCCGGTGTGGCCCGGCGCGAGCACGACGAAGGCCTTCACCACCGCGCCGCGCTCGGCATCGGGCTTGGGCACCACCGCCGCGTTCGCCACGGCCGGATGCTTGACGAGGCAGTTCTCGATCTCGCTCGGCCCGATGCGGTAGCCGGCCGCCTTGAAGACGTCGTCGCTGCGGCCCTGGTACCAGAGGTAGCCGTCGTCATCCATCACCGCGGTGTCGCCGGTGCGGCACCATGAGTCGGCCGGGTCGCCGGTGAACTTGGCGCGGGTGGCCTCGTCGTTGCGCCAGTAGCCGAGGAAGAAGATCGGGTCGGGCTGGCCGTGCACGTCGCGCCGGTGGATGGCCACGTCGCCCGGCGTGCCGCGCGGGCACTCGCGGCCCTCGTCGTCGATCACCGCGATGCGGTGGCCGGGGTAGGGGCGGCCCATGCTGCCGGGTTTCGCCGGCCAGGCGCTGTGCGGGGCACCGGTGGTGTCGACGAACCAGCCGCAGTTGCCGACCACGTAGTTCATCTCGGTCTGGCCGAACATCTCGTTGACGGTGATGCCGAGCTCTTTCTCGCAGTAGCCGAACACCGCGTCGCCCACCGCTTCGCCCGCGCTCATGATGGCGCGCAGCTTGAGCGTGTAGCGCTCGCGCGGCGCCGGCACCGCCTTCATCATCGCCTTCAGGGCGGTGGGAAAGAGGAAGGAGTTGGTCACGCCGTGCCGTTCCATCAGCTCGAAGGCTTTCTCGGGCGAGAAGCGGCCCTGGTAGGCCACGATGGGGTGGCCGAAGTAGAGCGTGGGCAGGAGTGCGTCCATCAGCCCGCCGGTCCAGGCCCAGTCGGCGGGTGACCAGAACACGTCGCCACGCTGCGGAAACCAGTTCTGGCTGCAGACGAAGCCGGGGAGGTTGCCGATGAGCGCCCGGTGCGGGATGAGCGCGCCCTTGGGCGGCCCGGTCGTGCCGCTGGTGTAGATGAGCACGGCCGCGTCGTCGGCCTTCGTCACCACCGGCTGGAACTGCGCGGGCTCCCGGGCGAGCAGCGCGGTCCAGTCGGCGTCGCCCTGGCCCTGTGCGCCACCGACCGCGACCACGGTCGCGAGCGTCGGGCACTCCGCGCGTGCGGCGAGCAGCGCGGCCACGGCGCCTTCGTCCACGATCGCAAGCCTGGCTTCGCTGTGCTGCAGCCGGTACGCCAGCGCCTCCGGGCCGAAGAGCATCGACAAGGGCATCGCCACCGCGCCGAGCTGGTAGATCGCGATGTGGGCGACCGCGGTCTCGATGCGCTGCGGCATCACGATGGCGACGCGGTCGCCCGGCTCGACGCCGAGCCGCTGCAGCGCATGGCTCAGGCGGTTCGCCTGCGCCTGCAGGCTGCCGTAGCTGCAGACGAGCGCCTGGCCGTTCTCGTGCTCGTACAGGATCGCGTTCGCCTCGGGCGTCTCGCGTGCCCAGCGGCCGCAGCACAGGTCGGCGATGTTGAAGTGCGCCGGCACCTTCCAGCGGAAGCCGGCGTGCAGGCGGTCGTAGGCCGTGGCCAGGGTCATGCGCTCTCCTTGCGGGGGTGACGGGCCAGCATAGAGCGTGAGGTCCGGCACTGACGCCCGGCCGCGCTCAGGGATTTCCCCGGGAGCAGCGCGGGCGCCCGACAAGCTCGTGGTGCTGGCCACGGGTTGACTGCAGGCCGGCGGCGCTTGCGGCACACTGCCGGGCTTTCCTCGGCAGCCTCCAGCTTTCACCATGCAGCGCATTCCCCTCGGTCGCAGCGACCTGCTCGTCACCCCCATCTGCCTCGGCACCATGACCTTCGGCCAGCAGGTCGACGAGGCCCTGGCGCACTCGTTGCTCGACCAGGCCATCGGCCGCGGCATCAACTTCATCGACACCGCCGAGATGTATGCCGTGCCCGCACGGCGCGAGACCTACGGCGCCACCGAACGCATCATCGGCACCTGGCTCGCTTCGCGCCCCGGCATGCGCCAGAAGATCGTGCTCGCCACCAAGGTGGCCGGCCCGGCGCGCGGCATGGACTGGATCCGCAACGGTTCGGCCGACCTGAGCCCCGCCGACATCGCACAGGCCTGCGACGACAGCCTCGCGCGGCTGCAGACTGAGGTGATCGACCTCTACCAGATTCACTGGCCCAACCGCAATGCACCGATGTTCGGCGGCCTCTATTTCGACCCGAAGCATGACAAGCCGCAGACCTCCATCCACGACCAGCTAGAAGCGCTTGGCAAACTGGTGAAGGCCGGCAAGGTGCGGCACATCGGCCTCTCGAACGAGACGCCCTGGGGTGTGGCCGAGTTCGTGCGCCTCGCCGAGCAGCATGGCCTGCCGCGGGTGGTGACGGTGCAGAACCCGTATGCGCTCACGAGCCGCGCGCTCGACAACGGCCTCGACGAGACCCTCTACCGCTACGGCGTCTCGCTGCTGGCCTATTCGCCGCTGGCCTTCGGTGCGCTCACCGGCAAGTACGACGCCTCGGGCTTCACCGGGCCGGAAGAAAAGGGACGCATGGCGGCCTTCGAGTCGTCGCGCAAGCAGCGCTGGGGCCGGCCGGAGGCGCTGGAAGTCGCGCGCCTCTACAACGCCTTGGCGAAAGCGCACGGCCTCACGCCCACCCAGCTCGCGCTGGCCTTCTGCTACCGCTCGCGCCGCGTCGCGAGCACCATCATCGGCGTGACCAACTCGCAGCAGCTGGTGGAAGACCTCGACGCGTGGGACGTGCAGCTGTCGCCCGAATTGCTCGCCGAGATCGACGCCATCCGCTGGAAGCACCGTGATCCTGCTCAATAGGCCTGCGCAATAAGAGACAAGACACGCGCTGCGCCAGCGGGACAATCCGCCCACCATGGCCAAGAAAGACCACGTCTCCGAAACCCCCGCCACCCAGTGGCTCAAGCAGCAGAAGGTGGCCTACACCGAGCACGTCTACGACTACGTGGACCATGGCGGCACGGCCGAGTCGTCGAAGCAGCTCGGCGTCGACGAGCACCACGTCGTGAAGACGCTGGTGATGGAAGACGAGGCCGCCAAGCCGCTGATCGTGCTGATGCACGGCGACCGGCAGGTGAGCACCAAGAACCTCGCGCGCCAGATCGGCACCAAGAAGGTCAGCCCCTGCAAGCCCGAGGTGGCGCAGCGCCACAGCGGCTACATGGTCGGCGGCACCTCGCCCTTCGGTACCAAGAAGGCGATGCCGGTGTACGTGGAAAGCACGGTGCTCGAGCTGCCGCGCATCTACATCAACGGCGGCCGGCGTGGCTACCTTGTCGGCCTTTCGCCACAGGTGCTCACCGCGCTGCTCGGCGCGAAGCCGGTGCAGTGCGCGGGTGCAGAATAGCTGCGCCTTCCACAACAACATCTCGCTCGCTCGATGGAGACCTTGTATTCCGCTGCCGCGGTGGTCGCGGCCTATTTGATCGGCTCGCTCTCGTTCGCCGTCATCGTCAGCAAGTTGATGGGCCTGTCGGACCCGCGCAGCTACGGCTCGGGCAACCCCGGCGCCACCAACGTGCTGCGTTCGGGCAACAAGGCGGCGGCCATCCTCACCCTGGTGTTCGACGTGCTCAAGGGCTACGTGCCGGTGCTGCTGGTGCTCATCTACGGGCCGCGCTTCGGCCTCGGCGTGGGCACGGTGGCGATGGTGGGCCTCGCGGCTTTCCTCGGGCACCTCTGGCCGGTGTTCTTCCGCTTCAAGGGCGGCAAGGGCGTCGCCACGGCGGCCGGCGTGCTGCTCGCCTTCAACCCCTGGCTGGGCGCGGCGACGCTGCTCACCTTCGTGATCATCGTGGCCTTCTTCCGCTACGTGTCGCTCGCCTCCATCGTGGCGGCGGCGTTTGCGCCGTTCTACCAGCTCCTGATCTGGGACGCGAACGCCATCGCGGGGGCCATCATCGTGATGAGCCTGCTGCTCGTGTGGCGGCACAGCGCCAACATCCAGAAGCTGCTGGCCGGCACCGAGAGCAAGCTCGGGCAGAAGGCCGCCGGCGCCACCCGTCCACAAGCGAAGGGAAGCAAACCATGACGCATGCCGTACGCCGTTTCCACGTGGGCGACCGTCTCTCCGAGATGGCCATCCACCACGGCACCGTCTACCTCGCCGGCCAGGTGCCCGACGACGCCACGCAAGACATCAAGGGCCAGACGCGCCAGGTGCTGGCCATGGTCGACAAGCTGCTCGCCGAAGCGCACACCGACAGCGCGCACATCCTGATGGCGCAGATCTTCCTCGCCGACATGGCCGACTTCGCCGGCATGAACGAGGTCTGGGACGACTGGGTCGCCCCCGGCGATGCCCCGCCGCGCGCCACCGTGCAGGCGAAGCTCGCCAAGCCCGAGTGGAAGATCGAGATCGTGGTGACCGCGGCGCTGAAGGTCTAGGCCAGCAAGCCCAGCTTCGCCGGGTCGCCCCGGCCCAGGCGCACCAGCACCGGCTCGTCGCCGGTGAGGTCGACCACCGTCGTCGGCTCCATCGGGCAGGCGCCCGCATCGACCACCACCTCCACCTGGCCGCGGAATCGTTCGCGGATCTCGTCGGGGTCGTTGAGCGGCTCGGTCTCGCCGGGCGGGATGAGCGTGGTCGACAAGAGCGGCTGGCCGAAGACGTCGAGCAAGTCCTGCAGCATCTTGTGTTCCGGCACGCGCAGCCCGATGGTGCGGCGCGAGGGGTGCGACACGCGGCGCGGCACTTCCTTCGTCGCTTCCAGCAGGAAGGTGTAGGGGCCCGGCGTGGCGTGCTTGAGCAGGCGGTACTGCTTGTTGTCGACGCGTGCGTAGCTCGCAAGCTCCGAGAGGTCGCGGCACAGCAGCGTGAGGTGGTGCTTGTCGTCGACCTCGCGGATGCGGCGCAGCTTCTCGGCCGCGGCCTTGTCGTCGAGGTGGCAGACGAGGGCGTAGCTCGAGTCGGTGGGCACCGCCGCAACGCCACCGCCATGCAGCACGTCGGCCGCCTGCTTCAGGAGCCGCGCCTGCGGGTTCTCGGGGTGGACTTCGATGACGCGGGGCATGGGTTCGGCCTTAGTCGGGCGTGAGGGCCGAGTCGGCCGGCGCGATGCGCTGGGCCGCCGCGCTCTCGCGCAGGTTGAGCCACACCGAGGTGGCGCCGCACACGCCCACCACCGCAATGCCCACGAAGGCCCAGCCGTCGGGCACGTGGCCGAAGACGAGGTAGCCCGCCACGCTCGCAAAGCCGAGCTGCAGGAAGGTGAAGGGCATGAGCGTGGCCATCGGCGCCATGCCCACCGCGAGGATCAGGCACAGGTGGCCCACGGTGCCGGCCACGCCCACGAGCAGCAGCAGGCCCCAGACCGAAGGCGGCGCGCTGCGCAGCGCGTCCCACGACGCGGCGGGTTCGAACAGCAGGATCGCGCCCACCACCAGCGCGCCCACGAGGCCGGTGTAGAAGTGCGTGGTCAGCGGGTGTTCGAGGTTGGACAAGCGGCGCGTGAGCAGCTGGAAGCCGGCGTACACCAGCGCCATGGTGAGCGGGATGAGCGCGACCCAGCCGAAGATGCCCGTCCCGGGACGCACCACGATCAGCGCGCCGGCGAAGCCGCCCGCCACCAGCGCCAGCCGCAGCGGCGACACCTTCTCGTGCAGGAAGACCGCCGCCAGCACGGTCACCAGCTCCGGCGACAGCATGCCTACCGCGGTGAACTCGGCCTCCGGCATCTGGCGGATGCCGATGAAGAGCAGGGCGCTGGTGGCCAGCAGCAGCGAGCCGCGCAGCACCTGGAAGCGCGGATGCGCGGTGCGAAAGAGGTTGCTGCCGCCGCGCAGCAGGCGCAGCGCGAGCCACGCACCCATGATCAGCGCCTGCACCGCGTAGCGCGCGAAGAGGCCGAGGATGATGGGAAGCACCTGGCCGAGGTACTTGGCGGTGGTGTCGAGCGTGACGAACCACAGGCCCATGACGAGGATGAGGCCGATGCCCAGCAGCGGGCGATGACTTGCACCCTGCAACGCGATCGCGCTCACGGGTGTTGGACCCGCTCTGTCAGCGCTTCCCACACCGGCGTCAGCTTCGCGGGCAGCGGCGGCAGCGTGCCGAGGTCGATGTGGCTTTCGTCGGGGCTGTGGAAGTCGGAGCCGCGCGAGGCCAGCAACCCGTGTGCGAGCGCGAGGTCGGCGTAGACCGCGTACTCGGCCGGCGAGTGGCTGCCGGTCACCACTTCGAGCGCCTGGCCGCCGTGCCGCTTGAACTCGCTGAAGAGCGCATCTTCCTGTTCCGGCGTGAGCCTGTAGCGGCCGGGGTGGGCGATGACGGCGATGCCGCCGGCCTGCGTGATCCAGCGCACCGCATCGGCGAGCGAGGCCCAGCGGTGCGGCACGAAGCCGGGCTTGTCTTCGACGAGAAAGCGGCGAAACACCTCGCTGGTGTCGGCGCACACGCCGCTTTCGACCAGAAAGCGCGCGAAGTGCGTGCGCGAGATCAGCTCGGGGTTGCCCACGTAGCGCAGCGCCCCTTCGAAGGCGTCGGCAATGCCCACCTGCGCCAGTCCGGCCGCCATGTCGCGGGCCCGCTCTTCGCGGCCACCGCGGGTGGCGCGCAAGCCGGCGTTGAGCGCCGGGTCGTCGGCATCGAAACCGAGCCCGACGATGTGCACCGTGGTGTTGGCAAAGGTGATCGAGATCTCGGTGCCGGTGAGGTAGGCGATGCCATTGGCATGGGCGGCAGCACGGGCGCGCTGCTGGCCGGCGACTTCGTCGTGGTCGGTCAGGGCCCACAGGTCCACACCGTTGGCGGCTGCACGTGCGGCGAGCGCTTCGGGCTCGAGCGTGCCGTCGGACACGATGGAATGGCAGTGCAGGTCGGCGTTGCGGATCACCTGCGGGATTGTAGGGAGCCCCTCCTGGCGGCGCGCCGGGAGGGGCTTCGCGTCAGCGGGCGATGCGGTACAGCCAGCCGTCGTCGGTGATGAAGTAGATCCAGCCGTCCGGGCCCTGGCGCACGCAGCGCACGCGCGCCCCTTCCCAGATGCGCTCGCGGGCGGTGACGGTGTTGCCGCTGAGCGTGAGCCGCCACAGCGCCTGCCCCGCCTGGGCGCCGACCAGCAGGCTGCCCTGCCACTCGGGAAAGCGGGTGCCCGTGTAGAACGCGATGGCGCTCGGCGCAATCGAGCTGTAGGGCGGTGTGGTGCCCGGGCCCGGCCACCAGGTCACGGGTTCGGTGTACGTGGGCTCATGTGTGCCGCCGCCGATCAGGCAGTTGCTGTTGGTGTCGCCATAGTTGCAGCCGTAGCTGCGCAGCGGCCAGCCGTAGTTCTGCCCGGCGCGCGCGATGTTGATCTCGTCACCACCTTGCGGCCCGTGCTCGCTGATCCACAGTTCGCCCGTGCCGGGGTGCACCGCCGCGCCTTGCGGATTGCGGTGGCCGTAGCTCCAGATGCCGGGGCGCGCGCCCGCACCCATGTCGGGGTTGTTGGTGGGGATGCTGCCGTCGCGGTTGATCCGCACCACCTTGCCGAGCGTGGTGGTGAGGTCTTGCGCGAGGTTGGGCGATTGCTTCTCGCCCAGCGTGATGAAGAGCGTCTTGTCGCCGCGGAAGGCCAGGCGTGAGCCGTAGTGCGCCGGGATGCCGGTTTTCGGGAACTGGCGGAACAGCGGGTCGCGCGAGACGTCGAGCAACTGGTTGCTGGTGAGGTCGAGACGGCCGCGGTTGACCGCGGTGCCCAGGAAACCGCCGGAGGCCGGCTCGGCGTACGAGAAATAGACCCAATCCGAGCCGGGCGTGGTGTAGTCCGGGTCCAGCACGATGTCGAGCAGCCCGCCCTGGCTGTCGGTGCTGACCGCGGGAACGCCGGAAAAGGCCCCCGACAACGCGCCGAAATCTGCACGCATCACGACGAGCGTGCCGCCCTTCTGCGTGAAGACGATGCGCCCGTCGGGCAGGAAGGCGAAGCTCCACGGCGCATCCAGCCTCGCGGCAGTGTTGAGCCGCGTCGCCTGCGGGGGCCCCGGAGGCGGGGGCGCCGGAGGCGGCGGTGGAGGCGGAGGTGGCGGTGTGCTGCCGCCGCCACCACCACCCGGCGGTGGCGCGGGCGGGCCCGGGGGGATGTTGGGTGCCGGGGCGTCGCCGCCGCCGCAGCTCATGAGGGGCACGCTGACGGCGGCCCAGAGGGCGCTCAGCCGCACGAGGCCGCTGCGTCGCTGCAGGTCGACGTTGTTGCCGCCAGGGGGAGAAGGTGGGCGTTTCATGTTTGGATCCCGTACCGGTTTCTCGAAGCCACCGGGCAGGTTAGTCCAGGCGGCGTGGCCGTGCCGGCAACCGAATGCAACCTTGTCGCGAGAGTGGTATCGGGTGCGGCGCACCCCGTGCGGCAATCAGCGTGCCGCTTCCACGATCATCTGCAGGCGCTGCTGGCCGTTGTATTCGTCGACGCGCAGTTGGTAAGCGAGCACCACCCGTGCAGGCAGCGGCTCGCTTCGCCCGAACCAGATCGCGTCGCGCAGCGCGCCGGCGTGGCGCACGGCAAGCTTCAGGTGCTTCTCGCCGACCAGGCGTTGCGAGACCACCTCCACCTCGTCGCTGAAAAGCGGCGCCTCGAAGGCCTGACCCCAGACTTGCGCGTCGAGCGAGCGCACCGTGTCGAGGGTGAAGTACTCGGCCGGCAGCGGCCCGTCGGTCATCAGCGTGCGTGACAGCGTCGCGGCGTCGAGCCATTCCGCAGCCACGCGCTGGAAGGCGTCGACGAAAGTCGTGAAATCGCCTTCGGCCAACGTGGCCCCGGCTGCCATGGCGTGGCCGCCGAACTTCTTCAGCACGCCGGGGTGGCGCTTGCTGACGAGGTCGAGCGCGTCGCGCAGGTGGAAGCCCTGGATCGAGCGGCCCGAGCCCTTGAGCATCCCGTCCTGCCCCATCGCGAAGACGAAGGTCGGGCGGTGCACGCGGTCCTTCAGGCGCGAGGCGACGATGCCGACCACGCCTTCGTGGAAGTCGGGGTCGTAGAGCGCGAGCGCCGCGGGCGCGTCGCCCTCGGGCATCAGGCGCGCGAGCATGGCCTCGGCCTGTTCGCGCATGCCGGCCTCCACGTCGCGCCGTTCGCGGTTGATGGTGTCGAGCAGTTGCGCGAGTTCGGTGGCACGGGTTGGGTCGTCGGTGAGCAGGCACTCGATGCCGAGCGACATGTCGGAGAGGCGCCCGGCGGCGTTGATGCGCGGCCCGAGCGCGAAGCCGAAGTCGAAGCCGGTGGCGCGCGAGGCGTCGCGCCCGGCGGCCTTGAAGAGCGCGGCCACGCCCGGCTGCATGCGGCCGGCGCGGATGCGCTTCAGGCCCTGGGCGACCAGGCGGCGGTTGTTGGCGTCGAGCCGCACCACGTCGGCCACGGTGCCGAGCGCCACCAGGTCGAGCAGCGCATCGAGCCGGGGCTGGGTCTCGGCCGTGAAGACGCCGCGTGCCCGCAGCTCGCTGCGCAGCGCCAGCAGCACGTAGAACATCACGCCGACACCCGCGAGGTTCTTGCTCGGGAAGCCGCAGTCGGGCTGGTTGGGATTGACGATCACCGTGGCGTCGGGGAGCTGCACCCGGCCGTGCTCGTCTTTCGCAGGCAGGTGGTGGTCGGTCACCACCACGTCGAGCCCGGCGCTGCGTGCATGGGCCACGCCGGCGAGGCTCGCGATGCCGTTGTCGACCGTCAGCAGCACCTGCGGCGCTTTCTGCATCGCCAGGTCGACGATGGCGGGCGTGAGGCCGTAGCCGTGCACCGCGCGGTCGGGCACCACGTGGCACAGCGTGCCGGGCTCTGCGCCCAGCATGCGCAGCCCGCGCAGCGCCACGGCACAGGCGGTGGCACCGTCGCAGTCGTAGTCGGCCACGATGCAGATGCGGCGGCGTGCGGCGATGGCGTCGGCCAGGAAGGCGGCCGCCGCCTGCGTGCCCAGCAACTGCGTGGGGGCGACCAGCCCCGCCAGCGCGTCGTCGATCTCGTCGGGACTGCGCACGCCGCGTGCGGCGTACAGGCGCGCCAGCAGCGGGTGCACGCCTGCCTGCTCCAGCGCCCACACCGTGCGGGGCGGTACCTCGCGCAGGCGGATGGTGGGCTCTCTCGTGGGGGCCATCACAAGGCCTCCAGCACCGGCGCGACGGCCACGGACGGCGCCTTGATGCGTGACCACAGCCCGAGCGGCTGCGGCTCGAAGCGCTGGGCACGGCGCTCGCCGCACAGCGTGAGCGTCACCGCCTGGCCTTCGCGCGACGCGGCCAGTGCCGCCTTGACGGCGCCCTCGTCGAGTGCGCGCCAGGCCTCGGCCCATGCGGCCCAGTCGGAGCCCAGCGCAGGCGCGCGCAGGCTGTCGGCCACGGTCGGCGGCGTCTGCGTCTCGGGCTGTGCACGCCCGCAGCCGCTGAGCCAGAACGAGTTCACCGGCAGCGCGCCCAGGCCCACGCGCCGGTCGTTGAGGGGAAGCTGGTACAGCAGCATCTGCACCTCGTTCTGCAGGCGGCGGATGAGCCTCGCTTGCGGCGACGAGGGCAGCCAGAGGTCGATGTTGCGGCCGATCACGCGGTCGAGGCTTGCGCTCGGCAGCCCGGCGAGCGACTCGTGCGCCGCATACCAGCACATCGGCGCGCCCCAGGCCATCACCCAGCCTTCGGTCTCGAACAGCGGCTTCACCGCTTCGAAGAACGTGTGCGACTCCTGCGCGCTCAGGTGCAGGTTGGCCGGGTCGGGCAGGGTGACCTGGTCGGTGCCCACGTGCCAGTGCACCGGCGTGAGCTGGCCCCAGGCCCTGTCGCCGACGTCGATGCCGTCGCGCGCGGCCTGGCGCGCGGCCCAGGGATAGCAGCCGTCGTCGGCCGTCCAGCCGAGGGCCTGCGCGTGCGCCAGTTCATGGGGAGGGGTGAGGCTGTACTCGTCGCTGCCGAGGCACCCGGTGGGGCGCAAGCGGCCGAGCAGGCGGGCGAGGTGGGGCAGCTTGAGGCTGCGCAACGCCGCGAGGCCGCGCTCGGAGTGAGGCGCGGCGTAAGGGATCAGCAGATGCATGGCGCGGATTATCCCCGTCACCCATTCTTCACGGCCCCGCCACGGTGCGGTCATGCGGCACGCGGACCATGCGGGTCCATGCAACGCGACGCCGCCTTCTTCCAAGCATGGGCCGCCAGTGCCGAAGCCGCGGGCGACGACGCACCGCGCGAGCACAAGCGCCACTACCGCAGCGTGTGGATCTCCGACCTGCACCTGGGCACGCCCGGCTGCCAGGCGCGGGCGCTGCTCGACTTCCTCAGGCACGTGGAGTGCGAGCACCTCTTCCTGGTGGGCGACATCGTCGACGGCTGGCAGTTGCGGCGCAGCTGGTACTGGCCGCAGGCGCACAACGACGTGGTGCAGAAACTCCTGCGCAAGGCGCGCAAGGGCACGCGGGTGATCTTCATCCCGGGCAACCACGACGAGTTCGCGCGCAAGTACGTCGGCCACAACTTCGGCGGCATCGAGGTTGCCGAAGAGTGGATTCACGAG
The DNA here is from genome assembly GCA_036402415.1 of Rhizobacter sp. GTDB lineage: Bacteria > Pseudomonadota > Gammaproteobacteria > Burkholderiales > Burkholderiaceae_C > Rhizobacter. The sequence continues at coordinate 12,094 of DASWSY010000318.1, forward strand.
ACGGCCGACGGCCGGAAGCTCTGGGTCATGCACGGCGACTACTTCGATGGCGTGATCCAGTGCGCCAAGTGGCTGGCGCACGTCGGCGACTCGCTCTACGAGTTCACGCTCAAGTTGAACCGCCACCTCAACTCGCTGCGCGCGCGCCTGGGGCTGCCGTACTGGAGCCTGTCGAAGTACCTGAAGCTCAAGGTCAAGCGCGCCGTCAGCTTCATCGGCGACTTCGAGAACGCGGTGGCCCGCGAGGCACGGCGGCGCGGCATGCAGGGCGTGGTGTGCGGGCACATCCACCACGCCGAGCTGCGCGAGATCGACGGCATCACCTACGCCAACGACGGCGACTGGGTCGAAAGCCTCACCGCGCTCGGCGAGCAGGCCGACGGGCGGCTGGAGATCATCGACTGGGCCGCCGAAATGCGTGCACGGGCGCTGCTGCCGGCCCTGGCGGCCGAGGTGGCGGCGTGAAGATCGCGCTCGTCACCGACGCGTGGCGGCCGCAGGTCAACGGCGTGGTGACCACGCTGGTCGAGCTGGAAGAGGGCCTCACGGCGATGGGCCACGAGGTGGTGCTGATCGAGCCCTCGGGCTTCCGGCGTTTCCCGTGTCCGGGCTACCGCGAGATCGAACTCGCCTGGCGGCCGGGCCGCGGCGTGGCGCGACGGCTCGACGACGCGCAGGCCGATGCCATCCACATCGCCACCGAAGGCCCGCTCGGCTCGGCCGCGCGGGCGCATTGCCGCAAGCGCGGCTGGGCGTTCACGACGGCCTTCCACACGCGCTTTCCCGACATCCTCTCGAAGGCGCTGCACATCCCCGAGCGCTGGGGCTACGCCTGGTTCCGGCGCTTCCACGCGCCGTCGAGCGGAATCATGGTGCCCACCGCCGGCATGCTGGACATCCTGCACGGCCATGGCTTCGCGCCGCTCAAGGCCTGGTCGCATGGTGTCGACCTCACGCTCTTCAAGCCGATGGAGGGCGCCGACCTGGGGCTGCCGCGGCCGGTCTTCCTGTACGTGGGGCGGGTGAGCTACGAGAAGAACCTCGAAGCCTTTCTCAAGCTCGACCTGCCCGGCTCCAAGCTCGTCTATGGCGTCGGCCCGCTGGAAGAGACGCTCAAGCGCAAGTACCCCGATGTCCACTGGCGCGGTGTGGTTCCGCGGCCGGAGCTGGTCAACATCTACAGCGCGGCCGATGC
>DASWSY010000319.1:0-10101 GCA_036402415.1 Rhizobacter sp.
CGAGGCCTACACCAGCCAGTGCCGCATCGTGAACGTCAACGGCGAGGTGCCCAAGGAGCGCTGATGGGGAAAGGCTATTGGCCTTTCCGCCGTGCCACGACTAACGTGACATCGTGGTGGTGCAGGTGGCTGCCGCACCCCGCCATGTTGCGCAGAACCTTCGCCGTGTGTCCGCTGGCCGTCGCCGCCTGTGCGCTGACGGGCCGGCGCGCGCTCGCACACGCCGCTCCGCAGCCCGATCTGCTCTCCGCCGCGACGCGTCGCTTCCTGGTGCTGGCGCAGGGCTTTGGCGGGCTGCCCGCCGCCGAGCGCCACCCGGTGCTCAACCGCCACGTCAACCAGCTCGTCGACTACGCCGTCGATGCCGATGTGTGCGGCGCGCGTGACTGCTGGCAGACGCCGGCCGAGACCCTCGCCTCGGGCCGGGGCGACTGCGAGGATGGCGCCATCCTCAAGTACTTCCTGTTGTGCCACTGCAGCCCGGCCGGCGGCCCCCGGCTCGTCTATGCGCAGTGCGCCGCGGTGCTGCCGGGCGGCGCGCCGCTGGCACACGTGGTGGTGATCGCCGATGCGGACGCCGCCGATCCGCTCGTGCTCGACTGCATTGACGGTGCGCCGCAGCCGCAGCCCCTGTCGCGCCGCGCCGACCTGCGCCCGCTCTTCAGCTTCGACGCACGCGGCCTCTGGCGCGGTGTCACGCACGAGCACATCGGCGACGCCGCCGTGCGCCTGCTGCCCTGGCGAGGGGTGCTGCAGCGCTGGGCCGGGCAGCAGCGCCAGGCCGCACTGCCGCACTGATCAGCTCGCCGTGTGGCGCGGGTGGTTGGCGGCTTCGGCCTGCGACTGGCGGAAAAGGTCGGGCAGCGTCTTGCCCGGCTCGTCGCGGAAGCTGGCGTCGAGCACCTCCAGCTCGCGGATGCGGTCGACGCGGAAGTTGCGAAAGCCCTCACGCACCTCGCACCAGGCGGCCAGCGTCCACACCGCGCCCCAGTAGAAGCAGCCGAGCGGGCGCACGGTGCGTTCGCTCGCCACCTCCTTCAGGTCGAGGTAGGCGAGCCGCACCTTGCGCCGCCCTTCGGCGGCCAGCCGCAGCGGCTCGAGCCGCGAGCGGGTGGCCGGGTCGAACTCGATCGGCGGCGCGTAGACGGCGAGGGTCTCGGCCGCAGCGCGCGCCGCCGGCGGCAGCACGGTGAGGATCTTCGACAGCGCGTTTTCCGCCTGGGCCGCGAGCGCGGCGTCGAGCCGCGGCTGGGCGATGCGCACCGAGGCGACGAGCGCCTGCGCTTCTTCGTGAGTGAACATGAGCGGTGGGAGGTCGAAGCCGGTGCGCATGCGGTAGCCCACGCCGGCTTCGCCCTCGATGGGCACCCCTTGCGTCATCAGCTCGGCGATGTCGCGGTAGACGGTGCGTTCCGACACCTCCAGCCGTTCGGCGAGGAACTGCGCAGTCGACAGGCGTCGGCCGCGGATGAGCTGCACGATCTGGAAGAGGCGGTCTGCGCGTCGCATGCGGTCGGGCTCCTCGGCCGGGAGCCGGGACGGTGGGGTGGGGGTTGGATGATTCTGCAGCCGCCGCGTGGCAGGTGCACGCAGCGGCAGCAGGGCGGGGCGCGCCATCACCTGCAGGGGGTGGCGCAAGGGAGGCTCGAAAGGTTCCAGCGGCATGGCGGCTCAGGCCCGTGGGTGGGGGAGGCGCCATCGTCGTCCGCCCATCCTGACAACGTTGTGTCAGCAGCCTTCGCCGGGCGTTCCGCCGCGGGCTTCACGGCAGAGGCTTCACAATGGCCTCCCTCTCTCACCCGACTGGACGACCGCATGCCTGCCCAGCCCCCCGCGCCCCTCTTCAGAAGCGAGGAAGAACTCGCGCGGATGAGCGCCTCCGAGCGCATCCGCTACCGCATCGTCGGCGCGCAGCAGCGCTACCACGCCAACGACAACATCGCCGCCCACATCCGCGAAGGCGAGCTCGACGAGCTGCGCGAGGAGGTGGCCGCGAAGATGCAGGAGGTGCTCAAGGCCCTGGTGATCGACACCGAGAGCGACCACAACACGCAGGAAACCGCCAAGCGCGTGGCCAAGATGTACGTCAACGAGGTGTTCCGCGGCCGCTACCAGCCCATCCCCGCGGTCACCGAGTTCCCCAACGCCGAGCGGCTCAACGAACTGATGATCGTCGGCCCCATCACCGTGCGCAGCGCCTGCTCGCACCACCTGTGCCCGATCATCGGCCGCGTGTGGATCGGCCTCTTGCCGAGCGAGCACTCCAACCTGATCGGCCTGTCGAAGTACGTGCGCATCTGCGACTGGATCATGAGCCGTCCGCAGATCCAGGAAGAAGCGGTGGTGATGCTGGCCGACGAGCTGCACGCGCGCGTCAAGCCCGACGGCCTGGCGATCGTGATGGAGGCCGACCACTTCTGCATGCACTGGCGCGGCGTCAAGGACAGCGAGGCCATGATGACCAACTCGGTGATGCGCGGCGCCTTCCTGAAGGACGCGAGCCTGCGCGCCGAGTTCCTGTCGCTGCTGCGGAAGAAAGGCTAGCTGCGAAACGCGCTTGGCGGCTTGCCGGTGTGCCGGTGCACGAGCCGGTAGAGCGCCGACCCGTCCTCGAAGCCCACGTCGCGCGCCACCTGGTCGATCGGCTTGCGCGTCGTCTGCAGCGCATGCAGCGCCGAATCGAGGCGGATCTTCTGCACCAGGCGCATCGGCGTGAGGCCGGTCGCCGCGGTCACGCGGCGTGTCAGGGTGCGCGGGCTCACCGCCAGCCGGTCGGCGATCTCCTCCAGCGAGGGCAGGTCGGCCAGGCGCTCGCGGACCAGCAGTTCCACGCGGTGGGTGAGCGGGTCTTGGGCGGCCAGGAAGGCCGGGGCCACGAAGCGTGCCTGCGAGGCGCGTGGCTCCACCACCAGGTGCCGCGCCACCTCGCCGGCAAGCCCGGGACTGGCGAAGCGCGCCACCAGCGCGAGCATCAGGTCGATGTGCGCCAGCGAGGCACCGGCGGTCCAGATGCGGTCGTCTTCGGTGACCATCGCATCGAGCGTGGTCTCGCTTTCTGGCGCGAGCGATTTCAGCGTCGGCACCAGCCACCAGGTGCTGGTGCAGCGGCGCCCGTCGAGCAGGCCGGCCTGCGCCAGCAGGAAGACGCTGCTGCACGAGGCCGCAAGCGTCGAGCCCTGGCCCCAGGCCTTGTGCAGCCAGGCCGACGCGAGCTGCGCATCGGGTTCGGCCAGCCGGTCGGCGATCTGCCCCGGCGTGGCAGCGCCCAGGCCGGGCAGCACCACCAGGTCGCGCGCGCGGGCCGAGGCGAGGGGCTGGGCCGCCATCGACAGGCCGCTGCGCAGCGCGACCGAGGGTGCGCCGGGCGAGAGCACGCGGTGCTCGAAGACGCGCCGGCCGGCCAGGCGGTTGGCCGCGCTCAGCACGTCGAGCGTGATGCCGAGCGGCGCCGGGCTGCTGCCGGCCAGCACGAGGGTGTCGATGCGGATCATGAGAGGTATGGCCGAAACGGCATGATCATTGTCGAAACGGACAGTAGCACGGCTGAGCTCGTGCGGCGACATTGGGCCGGTGTGCAACCGCCCCGAGGCTCGACCATGCCGCTCTTCACCGTCACTCTCACCCCGGGCGCCTTCGACGGCCCGGCCAAGGCCCGGCTCGCCCGCGCGCTCACCGAGGCCGCGTTCGAGGCCGAGTCCATTCCCGACGAGCCCGGGCCACGCGCACGGGGCATCGTGCTGGTCCAGGAGCTGGCGCCGGGCCAGTGCTACAGCGCCGGCGTGCCGGCCGACTCACTGCTGCGCGGCGTGTTCGCCACGCTGCAGGTGAGCGCGGGCGTGCTCGACGCTGCGCGCAAGGCCCGGCTCGCCGCCGCCGTGCAGGCTGCCGCCGAAGCCGCGGCGCCCGACGGCAGCCGTCCGGTCGTGACCTCGGTGGAGATCCGCGAGGTGCCCGAAGGCCAGTGGGCGCAGAACGGACGCATCGCCCGGCTGCCCGAGATGACCGCCACCGCCCGCTTCGGGCACCTGGTGGAGGCACTGGTGCGCCCGCGCCGGGTGGCCGAAGGGGGTCAGCCGGACGGCTCGACGTAGTGCCGCGCCAGCTCGGGCGGCAGCGGCGAGTCGAGCAGCACCGCCGCCAGGCGCAGCGCGTCGCAGGCCTCGTCGGCGAGCGGGCCGGGCGGCTTGTGGCGCAGCGCGGCCTCGGTCCAGGTGCGCACGAGCACCGGCTTGAGCATCCACGGCAGCGTCTGTACTTCCTGCAGGGCGTGCACCAGGCCGTCGGCGTCGGGGGCTTCGCAGGGCGGCAGGGCCTCGCCGCCGAGCCATGGCTGCATCACGCTCTGGTACCAGGCCTCGCCGTCGGGCACGAGGCGGGCCAGGAAGGCGGTGAAGCGGGCGATCTCGCGGCGTGTGTGCAGCGAGGCCTCGGCGATGCCGGGCAGGCCGCCGGCCGCCGGCGGCGCGGGCGTGGCCTCGCCCAGGCGCTGGCGCATCAGCAGCCAGTGCAGACGGTCGATCGGGCGGATCTGGCCATCGGCCGACATGACCCGGCGCGCCGCGGTCATCAGGTGCTGGCGGTCCGACAGCGGGGCACTGGCCACGCGGCCGAGCAGCAGTTCGAGCCAGGGCAGGCGGGTGGCGGGGCCGAGCTTCTTGGTGTCCTCTCGCACCTGGCGCGCGGTGCTGAGGCCGGCGGTCTCTTCCTGCCAGGCGCGGCGCTCGCGGCGGCTGCCCGGCGTGGCCAGCAGGGCGAGGATGGCCGCGCGCAGCTCGCCCGGGCCGTTCACGCGCGCCAGCCGGGCGATGGCGTCGCGCTCGTCTTCGGCGGTGGTGGCGGCCGGCTCGTGCATGGCAGGAAGGGAACCGGGGGCGGGCGGGTCAGGGGGGCTGATCGGCGCGGTCATGGGGGCAGCATAGGCCATGGGTGCGGCCAGCGCGACCTGCGGCGGCAGTGCGGCGGGTGTGCGGCGCGGCTCGTCGGCTTGGGTGGTGGCGTCCAGCCGCGGCGCGGGCAGGGGTTCGACCGCACGGCCGTAGAGCCGGCGCAGCCGCTCGGACAGGGGCGGGTGGGTGGCCAGCCAGTCGGCCGGGGCCTGCAGCAGCATCGCGGCGAGCAGGCGTGCCGGCACGCGCGCGAGCTTGTCTTCGTGGCGTTGCGCCTGGTGCCACACCTTGCGCAACACGCCGCCCAGGCCCTCGCGGCTGCGCGTGAACTGCACCGCGCTGGCGTCGGCCAATAGTTCGCGCTGGCGCGACACCGCCGCCTGCAGCAACTGCCCCGCCAGCCAGCCCAGCAGGCCCGCCGCCACGAACACCGGCCCCACCAGCAGCCCGAAGGCCGAGCGGCGGCCGGCGTCGTCGGCCTCCAGCAGCTTGTGGCCGTAGCCATGCACCAGCGACAACCCCCACACCAGGGCCAGCAGCTGCATGTTGAGCCGCAGGTCCTCGTTGTGGATGTGGCCGAACTCGTGCGCGACCAGGCCCTGCAGCTCGTCGCGCGTCAGCCGGTCGAGCGCGCCCTGGGTGACGGCCACGATGGCGTCGTCGCGCGACCAGCCGGCGGTGAAGGCGTTGATCGCGTCCTCGCGGTCGAGCAGGTAGACCGCCGGTCGCGGCAGGCCGCTCGCGATCGCCATCTCGTCGACGATGTTGAGCAGGCGCCGCTCGGACAGCTGCCGCGCGTCGAGCAGCACTCGCCCGCCGGCCCATTGCGCGACGTGCGCGCCGCCGCCCTCGCGCAGGCGGTGGATCTCGACCCACGCGCCGCCCAGCACGAAGAGCAGCACCACGACGGTGTTGGTTTCGATGAAGAGCGGCGGCAGTGCCAGCTCCCACGACAGCAGCCAGCCCAGGGCCCACCACACCCCGAGCAGCAGGCCGTTGACGGCGAGCACCAGGCCGACGAGCAGCAGTGCGAAGAGCGCCAGCAGCCGCTGCGTGGCGCGGCGGGTTTCGTCCTGCTGGGCTCTGAATCGCATGGGTCGCCCCGCTCAGGCGAACGGGTGGCGGCGTTCGTGTGGTGGCTTTACAGCTGCACCCGTACCGCCGCCCGCTCCACGTCGTTCGTCGTCGACTGCAGCATCGCCGCCTCGCGGAAGCCGAACATGCTCGCCATCAGGTTGGTGGGGAACTGCTGCGCCGCGTTGTTGTAGTCGAGCGTGGCGTCGTTGAAGAGCTGGCGCGCGAAGCCGATCTTGTTCTCGGTGCTGGTCAGTTCCTCGGCCAGCTCGCGCAGGGTCTGGTCGGCCTTGAGTTCGGGGTAGGCCTCCACCACCGCCATCAGCCGGCCCATCGCGCCGGTCAGCGCCTGCTCGGCGACGGCGAGACTCGTCACCGCGCCGGCAGCGGCGGGGCGGGTGCGCGCCACGTCGGCGGCTGCGGCGGCCTGGTTGCGCGCGGCGGTCACGGCTTCGAGCGTCTCGCGCTCGTGCGCGGCGTACTTGCGCGCCACGTCCACCAGGTTGGGGATCAGGTCGTAGCGGCGCTTGAGCTGCACGTCGATCTGGGCAAACGAATTGGCGATCACGTTGCGCAGGCGCACGAGCCGGTTGTAGGCGCCGACGCCCCAGAAGACCAGCACGGCAAGAACGAAGATGCTCACGTACTGCACGGTTGTCATGTCGACCTCCTTCCCAAGTTGGACGCGAGCGGACTCTACGACAAGGCCCCGCCGGTTCGACCGCCATCGAAGCATTTGGTGACGCGCCCGAGGCATCATCCGTGCACTTTGTGTCGAATGGCGCCGCATGGCCTCACCTGAACCCCGCTTCGCCCGCATCGCCGCCACCATCGGCGACCCCACACGCTCGCGCATGTTGTCGGCGCTGATGGGCGGCGGTTTTCTCGCAGCGGGTGAACTGGCGAAGGCGGCGGGCGTGACCGCGCAGACCGCCAGCAGCCACATTGCGAAGCTGGTGGACAGCGAACTCGTGGTCGTGCGCACGCAGGGCCGACACCGCTACTTCCGCCTGGCCGACGCCGACATCGCGCATGCGCTCGAAGCGCTGTCGCTGGTGGCCGAGCGCAGCACGGTGGCCGACAAGTGGGAGCGTGGGCCCTACAAGCCGCTGAAGGCCGCACGCACCTGCTACGGCCATCTCGCGGGCGAGCTGGGGGTGCAGCTCTTCGAAGGGCTGCTCGCGCGCGGCACGCTCGTGCCGGCCGACGGGCAGTTCGTGCTCAGCGACCCGGGGCGCGAAGAGATGGCGCAGCTCGGCGTCGAGGTGCCCGCGTCCGGACGGCGTTTTGCGTATGCCTGCCTCGACTGGTCGGAGCGCCGCGATCACCTCGCGGGCCGCTTCGCGGTCGTGTTGCTCGAGCACGCCCTGGCGCGCGCATGGCTGCGGCGGGCGAAGGACTCACGCGCCCTCTCGCTCACCCCCGCTGGCGCCCGGGCCTTGGCGCCGTGGCTCGATCAGCGCAGGTCCATGCGGTCGGTGGCGTCGAAGCCCGAGGACGACGGGGGCGCCGGGTTGCGCGAGCGCCAGGCCTTGTAGCCGCGCATGCGCAGCGCGCAGGCCGGGCAGTGGCCGCAGCCGTAGCCCCACTCGTGGCGCTGGCTGCGGTCGCCGAGGTAGCAGGTGTGGGTGTGTTCGACGATGAGGCGGATGAGCGCCTCCCCGCCGAGCGTGGCCGCAAGCTCCCAGGTCTGGGCCTTGTCGAGCCACATCAGCGGCGTCTCGATGCCCATGGGCGTGTCGAGCCCGAGGCTGAGCGCCACCTGCAGGGCCTTGAGCGTGTTGTCGCGGCAGTCGGGGTAGCCGGAGTAGTCGGTCTCGCACATGCCGCCCACCATCACGTCGAGCTCGCGGCGGTAGGCCACGGCGGCGGCGAAGTTGAAGAAGATGAGGTTGCGGCCCGGCACGAAGGTGTTGGGCAGGCCGGTGGAGGTCATCTCGATCGCGCGCTGCTGGGTGAGCGCCGTGTCCGACAACTGGCCGAGCAGCGAGAGGTCGACCAGGTGGTCGTCACCGAGCCGGCCGCCCCAGCTCGGGAAGCCGGCATAGATCTGCGAGCGCACCGCGAGCCGGCATTCGAGCTCGACGCTGTGGCGCTGGTCGTAGTCGAAGCCGATGGTCTCGACGTAGTGGAAGTTCGACAGCGCCCAGGCGAGGCAGACGGTCGAGTCCTGCCCACCGGAAAAAAGGACGAGCGCGCGGCGCGGTTTGGTCATCGGGTGATGGTAGCGAAGCGCGCTGCCGGGAGGTGCGATGATTTCCCGCCATGCGCTTCCTCGACCCCCTGTTCGACCGGGTGCTGCCGCTCTTGGCCGAGGCCAGCGAGCGTGCGGTGATGCCGCGCTTTCGCCAGCTCCGCGAAGGTGAGGTGATCGAGAAGGCGAAAGACGAGATCGTGACCGTGGCCGATCGCGAGGCCGAGGCGCTCATCGAGCGAGGCCTGCTGGCACTGTGCCCGGGCTCGCGCGTGGTCGGCGAGGAGGCGTGCGCCACCAACCCGGCGCTGCTGCAAGGCCTCGACGAAGGACGGGTGTGGCTCGTCGATCCGCTGGACGGCACCGCCAACTTCGTGGCCGGGCGGCCGGTGTTCGCGCTGATGGTGTCGCTGCTGGTCGACGGCGAGGCGGTGGGCGCGTGGGTGCTCCACCCGATGACCGGCGAGCGCTGGGCGGCGCAACGCGGCGGGGGCTGCTACCGCGACGAGCGGCGCATGGTGGTGCCGGCCGTCGCCGTGCCACTCGAACGCGCCCGCGGCGCGGTGCTCAGCCGTTTCCTGCCGGCCGGGCTGAAGCAGCAGGTCGAATCGCGCCTGGACCGCATCGGCGAGGCCTTGCCGGGCGCGCGCTGCGCGGGGGTCGAGTACCCGGCCATCATCACCGGGCAGCAGCAGTTCGCGATGTTCTACCGCACGCTGCCCTGGGACCACGTGGCCGGGACCTTGCTCCTGCAAGAGGCCGGCGGACACGCTGCCCGTTACGACGGCCGTGCCTACCGGGCGGCCGACGCAGAGCCCGGGCTGCTGTCGGCGGTGGACGAGCCGCTGTGGAAGGCCCTGCGCGCCGCGCTGCTGTAGCGCGGCACGACGCGATCAGGTGCGCACTTCGCCCTGGCCCAGCACCACCCACTTCATCGAGGTCAGCCCCTCCAGTCCCACCGGGCCGCGGGCGTGGAATTTGTCGGTGCTGATGCCGATCTCGGCGCCCAGGCCGTACTCGAAGCCGTCGGCGAAGCGCGTGCTCGCGTTGACCATCACGCTGGCCGAATCGACCTCGCGCAGGAAGCGCATCGCGTTCGGGTGGTTCGTCGTGAGGATGGCGTCGGTGTGGTGCGAGCCGTAGCGGTTGATGTGGGCGATGGCCTCGTCCACGCTGCCCACCACCTTGGCGCTGATGATCGGGGCGAGGTATTCCTCGCTCCAGTCCTGCTCGGTGGCGGGAGCGAGCTTCACGTCGGGCACGTCCTTCAGCAGCGCGAGGACCGCGGCATCACCGCGGATTTCCACGCCCTTGGCCGCGAACACCGCGCCGACCTTCGGCAGGAACTGCGCCGCCACCGCCTGGTGCACCAGTAGCGACTCGGCCGCGTTGCAGGGGCTGTATTTCTGCGTCTTCGCGTTGTCGGTGACCTTGAGGGCGAGCTCGAGGTCGACCTCGGCATCGACGTACACATGGCAGTTGCCGTCGAGGTGCTTGATGACCGGCACGCGCGCCTCGCGGCTGATGCGCTCGATGAGCCCCTTGCCGCCGCGCGGGATGATCACGTCGACCGACTCCGGCGACGCGATCAGGTGGCCCACGGCGGCACGGTCGGTGGTCTGCACGAGCTGCACCGCGTCGGCCGGCAGGCCGGCTTCGGTGAGTGCCGCCTGCACCAGTTTCCACAGCGCGAGGTTGGAGTGGATGGCCTCGGAGCCGCCGCGCAGGATGCAGGCATTGCCGCTCTTGATGGCCAGCGACGCGGCCTCGATGGTCACGTTGGGCCGGCTCTCGTAGATCATGCCGAAGACGCCCAGCGGCACGCGCATGCGGCCCACCGAGATGCCGCTCGGGCGGCGCTGCAGGCTCACGATCTCGCCGATCGGATCGGGCATCGCGGCGATCTGCTCGCAGCCTTCGGCCACTGTGGAGAGCGCCGCGTCGTCG
>DASWSY010000320.1:0-13406 GCA_036402415.1 Rhizobacter sp.
GGGCCTCCGAGCCCACCGAGGTCGAACGCGAACTGCGCCGGCCGGTCGTCGCTGCTGCGCAGCGCCATCATGGGCTGGGCCAGGCGCTTCGGCTGCGGCTGCCGCGCGTAGACGGTGACGATGGGCTCGTACCGCAGGTCCCCGGCCTGGGCCGCCCAGGTCGGTGCGATCGGTGCGGTCAGCCGCGCTGCTTCGCTGGCCGTGCAGGCGAGCACGACCACGTCGAAGGCCTGACCGTCCAGATGCCAGCGGCCGTCGGCGGCCACGAGCCGCTCCACGCGCGTGGACAACCGCAGCTCGGCGCCCGATGCCTTCAGCCAGCGCGCGGCCGGCGTGGGCCAGAGTTCGCTCAGGCGCAGGCGCGGCAGCAGCAGGTCGGCCGAACCCGGGCCGGAGAAGAGGGCGTCCTTGAGCACGCGCAGGAAGACCGCGGCGCTGGCCTGCGACGCGGGTGTGTTCAGCGCGGCGACACACAGCGGATCGAGGAGCTCGTCGCGCACCTTGGCGGGCAGGCGAGCCGTCAACTGCGCCACCGTGAGCGATGCGTCGCAGCGGAAGCGCTGCAGGGCCCATCGAGTGGACGCCATCAGCATCGCCTGCTTCTCGCGCCAGCCCCACCCCGGGTAACGCATGACGGCGGCGGCGAAACTGACGAGCGGCGAGCCCGGCGCGAGCTGCAGGCCTGCCCCGTCGGGGTAGGTCACGCGCAGCGGCATGCGCAGCAAGGCGCCTTCGATGTCGACGCCGACGAAGCGCATGAGCGCGAGGGTCTGCGAATAGGCGCCGATGAGGATGTGCTGGCCGTTGTCGAGCACGGCGTCGCCGAAGTCGACGGTCCGGGCACGGCCGCCGAGCTGTGGCGCCATCTCGAAGAGCGTGACCTGGTGGCCGCGGCGCGTCGCTTCGACGGCCGCCGCGAGTCCTGCCCAGCCGCCGCCGACGACGGCCACCTGGCGTGCCACGGCCATCAGCGGCCTCGCCAGTTCGTGCGCGCCGCGATCCAGAGCTTGCGCACGGGCGTGAGCGAGATGCGCTGGTGCAGGACCTGGAAGCCGCCGGCCTCGATCTCGCGCAGGAGCGTGCGGTAGATGTTGGCCATCATCAGCCCGGGCTTCTGCGCCTTGCGGTCGGCCTCGGGCAGCAGTGCGAAGGCGTCGTCGTAGAGCCGGTGCGCGCGTTCGGCCTGGAAGCGCATCAGCGCCGTGAAGCGCTCGCTGTAGCCCCGGTTGAGCACCTCGTGCGCCTTGACGTCGAAACGCTGCAGCTCCGACACAGGCAGGTAGACGCGGCCGCGCCTCGCGTCGTCGCCCACGTCGCGGATGATGTTGGTGAGCTGCATGGCCAGGCCGAGCGTGTGCGCGTACTGGACGGTCGAGGCCTCGCGGCGGCCGAAGATGCCCGAGGCCACTTCTCCCACCACGCCGGCGACCAGGTGGCAGTAGCGCTCCAGGCCGGGGAAGTCGAGGTAGCGGCTCTGGTCGAGGTCCATCTGGCAGCCCTCGATCACCGCATACAGGTGCTCGGGGCGGATGTCGTACTCGGCCACGTGCGGCATCAGCGCCTTCATCGCCGGGTGGCTGGGCTGGCCGGCGAAGCTCGTCGCGACCTCCTTGCGCCACCAGGCGAGCTTGGTGGCCGCCACGCCGGGGTCGTGCACCTCGTCGACCACGTCGTCGACCTCGCGACAGAAGGCGTAGAAGGCGGTGATTGCCGCGCGCCGCGGGGGCGGCAGGAAGAGAAAGGCGTAGTAGAAACTCGACCCGCTCGCCGCCGCCTTGTCCTGCACGTACTGTTCCGGCGTCATGGGCGGGCCTCGCGCAGCGAGGTGCTGGCGCCCGGCTTCATGCGCAGGGCGCGCCAGAGCAGCGGGGGAGCGTCGAGGCCGTTCAACGTGGGCCGCTGGTGCATCGTGTCGTGCTGCAGACGTTCGATCTTGTCGAGGATGCGCAGCCCGCCCTGCACCACGAAGCGCAGTTCCCAGCCGGCACGGCCGGGCACGGCGTGCACGAGCGGCGCGCCTTCGAGCATCAAGCCGCGCGCCCAGCCGACCATCTCGGCCACCAGCCGGCGCATGGCCGGCGAGTCCTCGCGGGCGAGCATCGACTCGAGCGACACACCGTGGCGCGTCGCGTCCTCGAGCGGGATGTAGGCACGGCCGCGCGTCGTGTCCACGCTCAGGTCCTGCCAGAAGTTGATGAGTTGCAGCGCGCTGCAGATGGTGTCCGACTGCCGCAGCGAGCGCGCGTCGTGCACGCCGTACAGGTGAAGCAGCAGCCGGCCCACGGGGTTGGCCGAGCGGCGGCAGTAGTCGAGCAGGGAGGTCCTGTCGGCGTACTGGTGCTGGGTCACGTCCTGCTCGAAGGCCGAGAGCAGGTCTTCCAGCAGCTCGACAGGCAGTTGATGCCGGTCGAGCGTGCGCTTGAGCGGCGTGAAGACGCCCGCCCAGCTAGGCGAGGGCTCGGCGCCCCGGGTGATGGCCCCGAGATCGGCGCGATAGGCCTGCAAAGCCGCGAGGCGTTCGGCGGCCGACGCGTCACCCTCGTCGGCGATGTCGTCGGCCGTGCGGGCGAACCAGTAGATCGCGGCCACGGCGGGGCGCAGCGGCGGCGGGCACAACACCGAGGCGACCGGGAAGTTTTCGTAGTGATCGATGCTCATGGGAGGCGCGCATTGTCGCCGTGAGCGCGGTTGTGCCGATGCGCCGCCCTGGCGACGCGTGGCCCGGCCCGCCTGCGCAAAAGTTGTTTGACACACCAGGGTTTGCCTGAATACATTACTGACCAGTCAGTCAGTTGCGTCATCCCGATCCCTTCGAGGCCCCCATGCGCGTCAATCTGTTCCATCCCTTGCTCAGCGTGGCCGTCCTGGCAGCGTGCTCCCAGGCTGAACCCTCGTCGGCGCCGGTGCGCGCCGTGCGCACCGTGACCGTTTCCACCGACAGCGCCGGCGGTGCCTACGAATACGCGGCCGAGGTGCGGGCGCGCACCGAGTCGCGCCTGGGCTTCCGGGTTGGCGGCAAGGTCGTGAAGCGAATGGTCAACGTGGGCGATTCGGTCAAGGCGGGCCAGGTGCTGGCGCAACTGGATCCCCAGGACCTCCGACTCGGCCAAGCTGCGGCCCAGGCCGCGCTGGTGGCGGCCCAGGCCAACCTCGACCAGACCCAGGCCGATTTCAAGCGCTTCAAGGAGCTGCGTGACCAGGGCTTCATCAGCTCGGCCGAACTTGAGCGCCGCGAGACGGCGCTCAAGTCTGCGCAGGCCCAGTTCGACCAGGCCCGTGCGCAGGCGAGCGTGCAGGGCAACCAGGCGGGCTACACCACGCTCGTGGCAGACGCCAACGGCGTGATCACCGCGGTGGACGCCGAGCCGGGGATGGTGGTGGCCGCGGGTGCGCCGGTGCTTCGCCTGGCGCACGACGGCCCTCGCGACGTGGTGTTCAACGTGCCGGAGGACAAGGTCAACCTCGTGAAGGGGCTGGCGGCGCAGCCCGGGCGCCTGCAGGTTCGCCTGTGGGGGTCGGGCGAGAGCTTCCCGGCAAAGATCCGCGAGGTGGCAGCGGCCGCCGACCCGGTGACGCGCACCTTCGCCGTCAAGGCCGACCTCGGCCAGACCCCGGCCACCGCCACGGTGCGCCTGGGTCAGACGGCCACCATCGTCGCGGAACTGCCGCGCCAGGCCGGCGTGACGAAACTGCCGCTGTCGGCCTTGCGCGAGTCGCAAGGCAAGACGAGCGTGTGGGTGGTCGACAAGACGACCATGACGGTCGGCGCGCGGCCGGTGCAGCTCGCCGGTGCCGAAGGCAACGAGGCGGTGATCACCGGCGGCGTGGCCGCGGGCGACGTGGTGGTGACGGCCGGCGTGCACGTGCTCAACGCCGGCGAGCAGGTGAAGTTCTACGTCGACCCGACGGCGCCGGCCACGGCAGCCGCCGAGCTCGGCACGCCCGTGGCCGTGAAGTGAGGCCGGCGTGAGCGACACCACTCTCGCCGTGCGCCCGTCGCGGTCCAACATTTCCAAGTGGGCGCTGGAGCACCCGGCGCTGACGCGTTACCTGCTCGTGGTGCTGATGGTGCTGGGCGCCGCGGCCTATTTCCAGCTTGGGCAGGACGAAGACCCGCCGTTCACCTTCCGTGCGATGGTCGTGCGGGCCTACTGGCCGGGTGCCACCGCGCAGCAGATCACCGAGCAGGTGACCGACAAGCTGGAGAAGACGCTGCAGGAGGTGCCATACGCCGACAAGATCCGCAGCTACTCCAAGCCGGGCGAGACGCTCATCATCTTCCAGCTCAAGGACTCCACGCCGCCCAAGGACGTGCAGCAGATCTGGTACACGGTGCGCAAGAAGATCGGTGACGCACGCGGCACGCTGCCCGGCGGCGTGGTGGGGCCGTTCTTCAACGACGAGTTCGGCGATGTGTACGGCTCGATCTACGCCTTGTCGAGCGACGGCTTCAGCTACGACGAGCTGAAGGATCACGCCGATCAGGTGCGCCAGCGCCTGCTCAAGGTGAAGGACGTCAACAAGGTCGAGGTCTTCGGCGCGCAGGACGAGAAGATCTTCATCGAGATCTCGCAGAAGCGCCTGGCGCAGCTCGGCATCGACTTCAACGCGGTGCTGGCGCAACTCGGCCAGCAGAACGCGGTGGAGTCGGCCGGCGTCATCAACTCGCCGAGCGACTACGTGCAGGTGCGTGTGGGCGGGCAGTTCAACTCGGTCGATGAACTGAAGAACTTCGCCATCCGTGCCAACGGCGCGAGCTTCAAGCTCGGCGACATCGCCGACGTGAAGCGGGCCTACGTCGACCCGCCGCAGGTCAAGGTGCGCCACCAGGGCCAGGAAGTGATCGCGCTCGGCATCTCCATGGCCAAGGGCGGCGACATCATCTCCATGGGGGAGTCGCTCAGGACGGCGACGGAGGCCATCCGCGACGAACTGCCGGCCGGCATCGAGATGCACCAGTTCCAGAACCAGTCGACGGTTGTCGCCCGTTCGGTCAACGAGTTCGTCAAGGTGCTGATCGAGGCGGTGGTGATCGTGCTGGCGGTGAGCTTCGTGAGCCTGGGGCTGCATTTCAGGCCGCTTCGCCTTGACTGGCGGCCCGGCCTGGTGGTGGGCATCACCATCCCGCTGGTGCTGGCCATCACCTTCGTGACCATGTTCTATTGGGGCGTCGGCCTGCACAAGATCTCGCTCGGCTCGCTCATCATTGCGCTGGGCCTGCTCGTCGACGACGCGATCATTGCGGTCGAGATGATGGTGCGCAAGCTGGAAGAGGGCTACGACAAGGCGCGCGCCGCGACCTTTGCGTACGACGCGACGGCCATGCCGATGCTGACCGGCACCTTGATCACGGCCGTGGGCTTCCTGCCCATCGGCCTCGCGAAGTCGACGGTTGGCGAATACACCTTCGCGATCTTCGCGGTGACCGCCGCGGCCTTGCTCATCTCGTGGTTCGTCTCGGTGTACTTCGTGCCCTATCTCGGCACGGTGCTGCTGAAGACGAAGCCGCATGCCGACGGCGACCAGCCGCACGAACTCTTCGACACGCCGTTCTACACACGCTTCCGCTCGCTCGTGGACTGGTGCGTGAAGCACCGCTGGATCACCATCGGCCTGACCGTCGGTACGCTGGTGCTGGGTGTCGTGGGCATGGGCAAGGTGCAGAACCAGTTCTTCCCCGACTCGAACCGGCTGGAAGTGCTGGTCGACCTGTGGTTCCCGGAGGGCACCTCGTACAGCGCCAACGAGGCGGTGACGAAGAAGGTGGAAGCGCGCTTGATGAAGCTCGAGGGCGTCGACCACGTCACCACCTGGGTGGGTAGCGGCGTGCCGCGTTTCGCGCTCGTGCTCGATCAGATCTTCCCGCAGAGCAACGTCAGCCAGATCGTGCTGCTGCCCAAGGACCTGGCCGCACGCGAGAAGCTGCGCAAGGAGTTGCCGGAGCTGCTGGCCACCGAATTCCCCGAAGTGCGTGCGCGGCCCAAGTTGCTGCCCAACGGGCCGCCGGTGCCGTATCCGGTGCAGTTCCGCGTGGTCGGGCCCGACCCGGCCAAGGTGCGTGCCTACGCCGACGAGGTGAAGGCCATCATGCTGACCAACCCCAACATGCGTGGCGTGAACGACAACTGGAACGAGTCGGTCAAGGTGCTGCGCCTGGAGGTCGACCAGGACAAGGCCCGCGCGCTGGGTGTCTCGAGCCAGGCCATCGCCCAGGCGGCCCGCACGATGAACAGCGGCACCACGGTGGGCCAGTACCGCGACGGCGACAAACTGGTCGACATCGTGCTTCGCCAGCCGCTGGAAGAACGCAAGGCCATCACCGACCTCGGCAACGCCTACGTGCCCACCACCACCGGCCGCAGCATCCCGCTGGGCCAGATCGCCAAGGCAAGCTTCGTCTGGGAGCCGGGCGTGCTGTGGCGCGAGAACCGCGACTACGCGGCGACGGTGCAGGGCGACATCGTCGACGGCCTGCAGGGGGCGACGGTGACCGCGCAGCTCGACCCGCTCTTCGCGCCCATCCGCGCCAAGATGCCGGTCGGCTACCGGGTGGAGGTGGCTGGTGCGGTGGAAGAAAGCAGCAAGGGGCAGGGGTCGATCGCCGTCGGCGCGCCGCTGATGCTCTTCATCATGTTCACGCTGCTGATGCTGCAGTTGCAAAGCTTCAGCCGCGCGATGCTGGTGTTCCTCACCGGGCCGATGGGCATCGCTGGCGTGGCGGCGGCGCTCCTGCTGCTGAACCGGCCGTTCGGCTTCGTGGCCCTGCTGGGCGTGATCGCGCTCATGGGCATGATCATGCGCAACTCGGTGATCCTGATCGACCAGATCGAGCAGGATCGTGCCCGCGGCGTGCCGACCTGGAACGCCGTGGTCGAAGCCTCGGTGCGGCGCTTCCGCCCGATCATCCTGACGGCCGCGGCGGCGGTGCTGGCGATGATCCCCTTGTCGCGCAGCGTCTTCTGGGGCCCGATGGCGGTGGCCATCATGGGCGGCCTGATCGTCGCGACGGTGCTCACGCTGCTGGCGCTGCCCGCCATGTATGCGGCGTGGTTTCGCGTGAAGCCTGCCGATCAGGAACGGGAAGGCTCGGGCCGGCTCGCCACAAGCAGCTAAAATCCGCGGTCCCCGAATTCGGCCGGATCAGTGTGACGGGGTCGCAGGTAATCGGTACAGCGACCCCGAAGCACTTTCCAGGCACCCGCGCGGGTGGCGAAATTGGTAGACGCACCAGGTTTAGGTCCTGACGCCAGCAATGGTGTGCGGGTTCGAGTCCCGCCCCGCGCACCAGCCTTATCCAAACCAGAGAGTCCGTACACATCATGGCTGTCACTGTTGAAACCCTCGAAAAGCTCGAACGCCGCATCACGCTGACGCTGCCGGCCGACACCATCAACAACGAGGTGCAATCGCGCCTGAAGCGCCTGGCCCGCACGGTCAAGGCCGACGGATTCCGCCCGGGCAAGGTGCCGATGAGCGTCGTGACCCAGCGCTATGGCTACTCGGTGCACTACGAGGTGATGAACGACAAGGTCGGCCAGGCCTTCGAGCAGGCCACCAACGAAGCCAAGCTGCGCGTGGCCGGCCAGCCGCGCATCACTGAGAAGGAAAACGCGCCCGAAGGCCAGGTCGCCTTCGACGCCACCTTCGAGGTCTACCCGGAAGTGAAGCTGGGCGACCTCTCCACCGCCGAAGTCGAGCGTGTGAGCGCCGAAGTCACCGACGCCGCCATCGACAAGACCCTCGACATCCTGCGCAAGCAGCGCCGCACCTTCGCCCAGCGCGCCCAGGGCGACGCGGCCGGCGACGGCGACCGCGTGACGATCGACTTCGAAGGCAAGATCGACGGCGTGCCCTTCGAAGGCGGCAAGGCCGAAGGCTTCCAGTTCATCATCGGCGAAGGCCAGATGCTGGAGCAGTTCGAAAAGGCCGTGCGCGGCATGAAGGCCGGCGAATCGAAGACCTTCCCGCTGCAATTCCCCGAGGATTACCAGGGCAAGGACGTGGCCGGCAAGGAAGCCGACTTCATGGTCACGCTCAGCAAGATCGAAGCGCAGCACCTGCCCGAGGTGAACGAAGCCCTGGCCAAGAGCCTGGGCATTGCCGATGGTTCGGTGGAATCGCTGCGCGCCGACATCAAGAAGAACCTCGAGCGCGAAGTGAAGTTCCGCGTGCTGGCCCGCAACAAGGCTGCCGTGATGGACGCCGTGGCCAAGAGCGCCGAGCTCGACCTGCCGAGCGCACTCGTGGCCAACGAGACCGCCCGCATGATCGAGTCGGCCCGCGCCGACCTGAAGAAGCGCGGCATCAAGGACGCCGACAAGGCCCCGATTCCGGAGGAAATCTTCAAGCCGCAGGCCGAGCGCCGCGTGCGCCTGGGCCTGGTGGTGGCCGAACTCGTGCGGGCCAACAACCTGCAGGCCAAGCCCGAGCAACTGCAAGCCCACATCGAGGAAATGGCGCAGAGCTACGAGAAGCCCGCCGAGGTGGTGCGCTGGTACCTGAGCGACCGCGAGCGCATGGCTGAAGTGGAAGGCGTGGTCATCGAGAACAACGTCACGGAGTTCGTGCTGGCCAAGGCGAAGGTCACCGACAAGGTCGTGCCGTTCGACGAACTCATGGCCGGCTGACCGGGCTTCAGGTCGGCAGGACAGGGCGCCAGCCGGCACGGCGAGGCGCCCTTTGTTTTTCCACCGGCGTGATTTCTGTGACGCATCTCTTGACGCGACATAATCAGGCCCAACCTGCAAGCATCACTTCTGAAGGACGCAACGGCATGAGCGCGCTGGACACTCTGGGGTTGGGCATGGTGCCCATGGTCATCGAACAGTCGGGCCGCGGCGAGCGCGCCTACGACATCTACAGCCGCCTGCTGCGCGAGCGCATCGTGTTCCTCGTCGGACCGGTGAACGACCAGACGGCAAGCCTGGTGGTGGCGCAGTTGCTCTTCCTCGAGAGCGAGAACCCCGACAAGGACATCCACTTCTACATCAACTCGCCAGGCGGCTCCGTGACGGCCGGCATGTCGATCTTCGACACCATGGAGTTCATCAAGCCCGACGTGTCGACCATGTGCGTGGGCATGGCCGCCAGCATGGGGTCCTTCCTGCTGATGGCCGGTGCCAAGGGCAAGCGCTTCGCACTGCCGAATGCCCGGGTGATGATTCACCAGCCCTCCGGCGGCGCCCAGGGCCAGGCCACCGACATCGAGATCCACGCCCGCGAGATCCTGAAGACGCGCGAACAGCTCAACCGCATCTACGCCGAGCGGACCGGCCAGCCCATCGAAAAGATCCGCGCCGACATGGAGCGCGACTTCTTTATGGACCCGGAAGAGGCCAAGAACTACGGCCTGATCGACCAGGTGCTCAACAAGCGCGCTGGCCCCGCCACGAGCTGACGCCGGCACGCAGGGCCAAGGCCCGTAACTGCAATCGAAACGGGGCCTTTTTTACCGCCAAGGCCCCGTTTTCTTTTGCTCTATCATCCCAACCAGCCTCTTCCACGCCCCGTGCGCCCCACCTAAATGGCCGAAAAAAAAGGCTCCTCCAGCGAGAAAGTTCTGTACTGCTCCTTCTGCGGCAAGAGCCAGCATGAGGTGAAGAAGCTGATCGCCGGTCCGTCGGTGTTCATCTGTGATGAGTGCATCGAGCTGTGCAACGACATCATCCGCGACGAAGTGCCGGCCGATACCCCGGAAGCCCGCGCGGCCAAGTCGGATCTTCCGGTGCCCGCTGACATCAAGGCCAGCCTCGACCAGTACGTGATCGGACAGGACACCGCCAAGCGCACGCTGTCGGTGGCGGTGTACAACCACTACAAGCGGCTCAAGCACATGGCCACGTCGAAGGACGAGGTCGAGCTCGCCAAGAGCAACATCCTGCTGATCGGCCCCACAGGCTCGGGCAAGACGCTGCTGGCGCAGACGCTGGCCCGCCTGCTCAACGTGCCTTTCGTGATCGCCGACGCCACCACGCTGACCGAAGCCGGCTATGTGGGTGAAGACGTCGAAAACATCATCCAGAAGCTGCTGCAGAACTGCAACTACGACGTCGACAAGGCGCAGCGCGGCATCGTCTACATCGACGAGATCGACAAGATCTCACGCAAGGCCGACAACCCCTCCATCACCCGCGACGTGTCGGGCGAGGGCGTGCAGCAGGCGCTGCTCAAGCTCGTGGAAGGCACGATGGCCTCGGTGCCGCCGCAGGGCGGCCGCAAGCATCCGAACCAGGACTTCCTGCAGATCGACACGACCAACATCCTGTTCATCTGCGGGGGCGCATTCGACGGCCTGGAGAAGGTCATTCAAAACCGCTCCGAGAAGTCGGGCATCGGCTTCGGTGCCACCGTCCACTCGAAGAGCGAGAAGCGTGTTTCCGAAGTCTTCCGCGAGGTCGAGCCCGAGGACCTGATCAAGTTCGGCCTGATCCCCGAACTGGTGGGCCGCCTGCCGGTGGTGGCGACGCTGGGCGAGCTGACCGAGGACGCCCTGGTGCAGATCCTCACCGAGCCCAAGAACGCGCTGGTCAAGCAGTACCAGAAACTCTTCGCGATGGACGGCGTCGAACTCGAGATTCGCCCGTCCGCCTTGAGCGCCATTTCCCGCAAGGCCCTGGCACGCAAGACCGGCGCCCGCGGCTTGCGCTCGATCATGGAGTTGAGCCTGATCGACACGATGTTCGAACTGCCCACGCTCGATGGCGTGGCCAAGGTCGTGCTCGACGAGCACACCATCGAAGAAAACGCCAAGCCCCTGTTGGTGTATCGCGAACAGGCGAAAGCCAGTGCCTGAAGCCCCTCTGACACTGAGGATCCTGAATAGCCTGCTTCTATCGGGCAGGTGTCTTGCAATTGATCGCTCGGGCCCTAAGTGGGCCTGAGAAAGAGAGGTTCCCATGTCCGGACATCCTGTTTTGCCTGCTGAGCCCATCACCATGCCGCTGCTTCCGCTGCGGGATGTGGTGGTCTTTCCCCACATGGTCATCCCGCTGTTCGTGGGGCGGCCCAAATCGATCAAGGCCCTGGAAGCGGCCATGGAGGCCGGCCGCCAAATCATGCTGGTCGCCCAACGCGCCGCCGGCAAAGACGAGCCCAAGCCCGACGACATGTTCGAGGTGGGCTGCGTGTCCAGCATCCTGCAGATGCTCAAGCTGCCCGACGGCACGGTGAAGGTCCTGGTCGAAGGCATCCAGCGCGCCAACACCCACAGCATCAGCGACAACGGCGAACACTTCATGGCCGAAGTGACGCCCGTGCCGCCCGAGACCGACACCAAGCCCGAGATCGAAGCCCTGCGCCGCGCGGTGACGCAGCAGTTCGACCAGTACGTCAAGCTCAACAAGAAGATCCCGCCGGAGATCCTGACCTCCATCGCGGGCATCGATGATGCGGGCCGCCTGGCCGACACGATCGCGGCACACCTGCCGCTGAAGCTGGAGAACAAGCAATCGGTGCTCGACCTCTTCGCCGTCGACAAGCGGCTGGAGAAGCTGCTCGAGCAGCTCGAGCACGAAGTCGACATCCTCCAGGTGGAAAAGCGCATCCGCGGGCGTGTGAAACGCCAGATGGAGAAGAGCCAGCGCGAGTACTACCTGAACGAGCAGGTCAAGGCCATCCAGAAGGAACTCGGTGACGGCGAAGAAGGCGCCGACATGGAGGAGCTGGAAAAGAAGATCATCGCCGCGAAGATGCCGAAGGAGGCGCGCAAGAAGGCCGAGGGCGAGCTGAAGAAGCTCAAGCTGATGTCGCCGATGTCGGCCGAGGCCACCGTCGTGCGCAACTACATCGACACCCTGGTCGGCCTGCCGTGGAGCAAGAAGACCAAGATCAAGCACGACCTCGCGCATGCCGAGGAAGTGCTCAACGAAGATCACTACGGTCTCGAGAAGGTCAAGGACCGCATCCTCGAGTACCTCGCGGTGCAACAGCGCGTGGACAAGGTCAAGGCGCCGATCCTGTGCCTGGTCGGCCCTCCGGGTGTCGGCAAGACCTCGCTCGGCCAGAGCGTGGCGCGCGCCACCGGCCGCAAGTTCGTCCGCATGGCGCTCGGCGGCATGCGTGACGAAGCCGAGATCCGTGGCCACCGCCGCACCTACATCGGCTCGATGCCGGGCAAGGTGCTGCAGAGCCTCTCGAAGGTCGGCACGCGCAACCCGCTGTTCCTCCTCGACGAGATCGACAAGCTGGGCATGGACTTCCGTGGCGATCCGTCGTCGGCGCTGCTCGAAGTGCTCGACCCCGAGCAGAACCACACCTTCAGCGACCACTACGTCGAGGTCGACTTCGACCTGAGCGACGTGATGTTCATCGCCACGTCGAACTCGATGAACATTCCGCCGGCCTTGCTGGATCGGATGGAAGTGATCCGCCTCTCGGGCTACACCGAGGACGAGAAGGTCAACATCGCCACGCGCTACCTGCTGCCCAAGCAGCGCCAGAACAACGGCGTGAAGGACGACGAACTCGAAGTCACCGAATCGGCGGTGCGCGGGATCATCCGTTACTACACCCGTGAAGCCGGCGTGCGTTCGCTCGAGCGCGAGGTCTCGAAGATCTGCCGCAAGGTGGTCAAGGGCCTGCAGCTCAAGACCTACACGGGCAAGGTGGTCGTGACCGAGGAAAACCTCAACGACTTTCTCGGGGTGCGCAAGTTCTCCTACGGCCGCGCCGAAAACGCCAACCAGGTCGGCCAGGTGGTCGGCCTCGCCTGGACCGAGGTGGGTGGCGACCTGCTGACCATCGAAAGCGCGGTCATGCCGGGCAAGGGCAACATCATCCGCACCGGTTCGCTGGGCGACGTGATGAAGGAGTCGGTCGAAGCGGCGAGGTCCGTCGTGCGAAGCCGTTCACGTCGGCTGGGCATCAAGGACGAGCTCTTCGAGAAGCGCGACATCCACATCCACGTGCCTGATGGCGCCACACCGAAAGACGGTCCGAGCGCTGGCATTGCGATGACGACCGCTTTTGTCTCCGCGTTGACAGGTATTCCGGTGCGTGCCGACGTGGCGATGACCGGCGAGATCACGCTGCGCGGCGAGGTCACGGCGATCGGTGGCTTGAAGGAGAAACTGCTGGCGGCTCACCGCGGTGGCATCAAGACGGTGCTCATCCCGGAAGAGAACACCAAGGACCTGCAGGACATTCCCGAGAACGTGAAGAACCATCTCGAGATCGTCCCGGTGAAGTGGATCGATCAGGTGCGCGACGTGGCACTGGAGTCGGCTCCGCAGGCACTGGCCGAGGAGGATGCGGCGCCCAAGGTCGACGACGCGGTCAAGAAGCCCGATCAGCCGGCAGTGGGCGGGTCGGAGTCGCTCAAGCACTGAGTGCTGAAGCAGCCCAAAGAAAAACGCCCCGAGAGATCGGGGCGTTTTGTTTTGGAGGCGCGAGCCGGAGTCGAACCGACC
>DASWSY010000321.1:0-2795 GCA_036402415.1 Rhizobacter sp.
CCGCGTCCGACGCATCGTCCGGATCCGCATCCGGCATCACCAGCATGTGGTTCTTCGCGCCGCCGAGCGCCTGCACCCGCTTCCCGTTGCGCGTACCGGTCAGGTAGACCTGGCGCGCGACCGGCGTCGAGCCGACGAAGCTCACCGCGGCGATGTCGGGATGCTCGAGGATGCGGTCGACGGCCACCCTGTCGCCATGGACGACGTTGAACACCCCATCCGGCAGCCCGGCCTCCTTGAGGAGCTCACCGATGTAGACCGATGCGGACGGGTCCTTCTCGCTGGGCTTCAGCACGAAGGTGTTGCCGCACGCGATGGCGTTGGCGAACATCCACATCGGCACCATCGCCGGGAAGTTGAACGGCGTGATGCCGGCGACCACGCCCAGCGGCTGGCGCATCGTCCAGTTGTCGATGCCGGTGGAAACCTGGTCGGTGTAGTCGCCCTTGAGCAGCTGCGGGATGCCGCAGGCGAATTCGACGATGTCGATGCCGCGCGTCACCTCGCCTTGCGCATCGGTGAACACCTTGCCGTGTTCGGCGGTGATCATGCGGGCCAGTTCGTCGCGGTGCTTGTTCAGCAGTTCGAGGAACTTGAACATCACGCGGGCCCGGCGAATGGGCGGGGTGTCGGCCCAGGCCGGGAAGGCGGCCTGCGCGGCGGCCACCGCGGCCCGCACTTCGTCGACACCGGCCAGCGCGACCTGGCGCGCCACCTGCCCCGTGGCGGGGTCGTAGACCGCCTGTCGCCGCCCACTCGTGCCGGGCACCGCGGCGCCGCCGATGAAATGGCCCACGTCCTGGGAGGTGGTGAAGGCTTCGGGTGCGCCCATGGCGGTCTCCTGTGTGCGTTGTGTGCTGGATTCAGTCTAGGCGCGCGCCCCGCGCTTGCCAATGCGGCCAGCCTGACTTCATTGTTCGATAAACTGAACAACCATGGCGACCCTCGACCCCCGCATCGACCTGCTCTGGCCGCAGGTGCACACGCTGGTGCTGCTCGCGCAGACGGCGAGCTACACGCAGGTCGCGCAGCGCCTGGGGCTGTCGAAGGCGGCGGTCAGCCAGCGCATCAGCGACCTGGAGCGTGCCGTCGGGCAGACGCTGGTGCAGCGCACGACACGCTCGGTGCGCCTCACCGAGGCCGGCCAGCGCCTGGCCGAGCAGACCACCGAGAGCTTCGCGCTCATCGCACGCAGCATCGGCGAAGCGCGCGACCTCGCCGCGCAACCGCGCGGCCTGGTGCGCATGACGGCGCCGGTGGCGCTGGGGCGCCAGCACCTTGCGCCCCTGATCGAATCGTTCAGCCGCGCGCAGCCCGAGGTGCGTGTGGACCTCGACCTCTCCGACCGACTCGCGACGCTGGCGCACGAGGGTTACGACCTCGCGGTGCGCCACACCAGCGCGCCGCCCGACAACCACGTGGCCTGGCGCCTGTGCGGCTCGCGTTCCCTGCTGGTCGCGAGCGCCGCCTACCTCAAGCGCCACGGCACGCCGGAGCACCCGGCCGAGCTCTCGCAGCACGCGTGCCTCGCCTACCTGCGCGCCGGGCCCACGGTGTGGCAGTTCGAACGTGCGGCACGCGCCGGGCCCGAGCGGCTCAACGTCACGGTGCAAGGCCCGCTGCGTGCGGGCAACAGCGAAGTGCTGCGCGATGCCGCGCTCTCGGGCCTGGGCATCTCGCTCGTGCCCGACTTCAGCGCGGCCGCCGCGCTGCGGGCGCGGCGCCTGCGCGTCGTGCTGCCCGCATGGCGCCCGGTGGGCGCGTTCGGCGATGCCATCTACGCGCTGCACCCCTGGAGCCCCACCACGCCGAAGGCGGTGCAGGCGCTGGTCGCCCATCTGAAGCAGGGCTTCGGCGCCGGCTTTCCGATCGATTGACACGCCGGCGCGAGACGAAAAAAAAGCCCACCCGGTGAAGGGTGGGCCGTTCAAGTCCTCTAGAGGACGTCGTTGGGACCGTTGCGGGCTCTCTCGCTTCTGCGTCGCGTTTGTTCTTCTTGGCGCTCTGTCGAGTGGAACCGTGTACGTCGTGGTCCGAAGACCCCGTGTGACAGCACGGGGGCACTGTAGTCGTGGCCCCAGGAGGTCCCCATCCCCAATACGAGGGACCAATCGAACGGCTTTGTAGCAAGCCTTTTCCTCTCACCCTCTTTTGGGGGGCGCGACAATCGCCCTGCTCCTCCCCTGCTCCTCTTCACCCACGCGCCCAAGGCCTTTCACGTGAACGTCACACCGCCACTCCACGAGAACGAGATCGACGAGCTGCAGGCGCAGCTCGACCGTGTGCCCGCTCCGCTGGAAGCGCTCGACGTGAGCATGCTCGACGGTTACCTCTGCGGCGTGCTCGTACAGCCGGTGCGTGTGCCCGCCAGCCGCTGGCTCGTGCACATCACCGATGCCGATGGCCGTGCGCTGCCGGCAGGCTTCGACGCCTCGCGCCTGCATGCACTGGCGCAGCGCCGCCATGCGGAACTGAACGACGCGATCTCGCGCCGGCAGTGGTTCGACCCGTGGGTCTTCGAGCTGCACGGCGAGGACGAGGACGAGCCCGCCTCGCCCGACGCGGTGTACCCCTGGGTGGCCGGCTTCGCGCTGGCGATGGAATGCTTTCCCGAGCTGATGCAGCGCGACGCCCAGGCCCTCAACGAGCCGCTGGCGTTGCTCTACCGCCACCTCGACCCCGACGACCTCGAAGACGCCGACGAACTGCTCGCCGAGATCGACACCCTGGAGCCGCCGGAAGACCTGGCCGCGGCGGTGGAAGAGCTCGTGCGCGCGACGCTGCTGCTGGCCGAC